>JALZAE010000176.1 GCA_030948535.1 Gemmatimonadota bacterium
CGCCTACACCGCGCGGTACTTCATGTTCGCCGGCGCGCCGGTCTCGCTGACGTTCGTCGGGCTGGCCGCCGCGCCCGCGACTGCCCTTGGCATCTTCATCGCGCCGCTCGCGTGGGCTCAGCCGTTCGCGCTGTTCATTCCGCTCCTCTCGCCCGCGACGCCACCGCGGCGGCGAATGGGCACGCTGCTTCGCTCGTCGGTCGCGCTCGCCGCCGCCGTCTGGCTCGCGCTCGTGCTCGCGGCGCTCCCCGAGAGCGAGCGCGCCGTACGCAGCTACGTGCGCTACGACGGCGCCCGCCTGCAGGAGCGCCCCAAGGGCGACCTCACCATCGGCCTCAAGATCTTGCCGGCGATCATCGACGAGCCGTCGCCCCTCGCGCTGACGAGCGATCTCGATCTGGCCGACTCGCTAGGAGTCGGCGCCATCGGCGTCTATCTGTCGCCGTCGGTGACCAACGCCGCACTCGATTCCCTTTCTCGCGCGCTCGACGATCAGCGCAGCGGCCGCTCACTCCTCGTCGCGCTCGATTTCCGCGATGCTCCGGCGTTCACGTCGCTCGACGCGCGCAGCAAATGGTTGCGCAGCCGGCTCAACGTCATCATGCGAGTGACGCGGCGGCTCAAGCCGGACTATCTCGTTCCGGCCCTCGATCCCTTTGGCGAGGCCGCACGCAGTCTCGGCCCAACGCCCTTTCGCGACTGGCTCCGATTCGTTGGTGACGCCGCGGCACTCGCGAAGCGCCTCGACCCGGACGTGACGGTGCTCGCGCACGCGGGCGGACTCTCCGAACTCGATAGCGCGCTCATCGCATGGTCGCTCAATCCCGGATCACCCATTGATGGTGTGGGCGTCGGCATCCTTCCGTCGTATGATGGCGCCCCGTCACTCGAGGCGAGGATGTCGACGATCGATCGCTGGCTGCGGGGCGCGCCGACCGAGCACGAGGTGTGGGTGATTGGCGTGGGAGGTCTCCCGATGCTCCATGGCGAAGCGAGCCAGCAGCGCGCGTTGATGGGCGTGATGGCCTGGGCGACGCGTCACGCGAGCGTGCAAGGCCTGCTGGTGCTCCAGTCCAGCGACTACGACGCGCCGCTCGGCCTTCGCGCTCCCGGCGGCAGGCTGCGCGGCGGCAGCAGCGCGGTTGCGCGCGCGATCAAGGCGCTGGGGGAGCGGTGAGCTTCGGCGCACCGCCGCGCACGACACCGGTGACCAAGCGGGATTCGTCGAAGTAGCGCCGCGCGAGCTGCAGCAGATCGTCCGCGGTGACGGCGAGCACGCGCGTCTCGAATTCCTCGAGCTCGCCGAGCCGGCCGAACAGCCACGCATCCAGCAAATCGCCCAACACGGATCCGCCGCTCTGCTGGCTGATCGCGTGCGTGCCGATGCTGTACTGCTTCGCGCGCGTGAGCTCATCGGCGGTCACCGGCATCTCGCGGAACTTTGCGAATTCAGCGAGCAGTCCGGCGCGTGCAACCTCTTCCTTCTCTGGCGCGGTCGCGATGTACGCGGCGAAGAGCCCGGCCGCGCGACGCTCGTTCGCGAACGCTTGCACCGTGTACGCCAGCGACTGCCGGTCGCGCAATTCCTCGAAGAATCGCCCGCCGAGCCCCGACGCGATGCTCGAGAGGAGGTGCGCCGCGTAGCGCGCATCGTCGGCGCGCGCGGGACCGGGAAAGGCCAGTGCCAACGCCGTCTGCGCCTTGTCCCGATGCTCGACCACAGTGAGCGGCGCGGTTGGCCACGCCGCATCGACGATCGCCGGGGCTTCTCCGCCGAGCAGCTCGCCGAACTCCTGCTCGATCATCGCGGCCATGGCGTCGTCGTCCAGATCGGCGACGATGGCGATCACCATCGGTCCCTCGATGACTTTGCGGCGGTGCCACGCCGCGACATGCTCGATGTCGATGAGTGGCAGCGATTCTTCCGTACCGTTCGAGGGCACTCCGTACGGATGCCCGCTGAAGGCGGCGCGCGTGAGCAGCCGCATCGGATAGCGATACATGTCGTCGCGCAGCTGCGCGAGATCGGCGATCGCCACGCCGCGTTCCGTCTCCAGCAGCTCCGCCGGAAAGATCGGATGCTGCACGACGTCCGCGAGAAGCTCCGTCGCGGCATCGGTGCGATCCTTCGGCACGGAGATCATCCAGCCGAAATGCTCCGAGCCGACCGCGGGGCTCACGGCCCCGCCCAGGAGCTCCGCATCCTCGGCGATCTGCGATGCGGAGCGATGCGTCGTCGCCTTGATGGCGGTCCGTGCCATGAGCGTCGTGAGTCCGGCGACGCGCGCGTCCTCATCGCAGGCGCCACCGAGCGAGAAGGCGCCGATGTGCGCGATGAGCGAGCCGGGCTTCCGCCGAACGAGAACGGGGATTCCGCTCTTCATGCGATAGACGCGCACCGGTCCTTCGCTGCGCTCGAGTGCCGGCACGCGCGGCGCCGCCGCGGCGGGCGCCGGCACGCGCGGCGGCGAGACGGTGAGCGGCTCGGTCGCCTGGCGCTCGAGCAGGTAGCGCAAGTCATCGGCGCTCGTGGCGAGAGGCTCAGTTCCGGCCGGCTGATAGCTCATCACCGCTGCCGCCTCAGGCACGAGGTGACGGCGCACCGCGTCGCCGACTTGCGCCGCCGTCGCGGTGAGCAGCCGCTCGAGATAGCGATCACCCAGCGCAAAATTCCCGAGCGCTTCCCATTCCGCCAGATAGTTCGCCTGGCCCTCCATCGTCTCGAGCCGGCGCACCCACTGCGACTCGAACAGCCGCCGTGCGCGCCACAGCTCATCGTGCGGAACGCCGCTCTCGCGCAGGTCGCGCAGCTGACCCCACGCCGCGACCGCCGCGTCGCGCGCCGTTTCCGGAGGTCCTTCCAGATGCATCACGAATACGCCGAGCTCGCTCGGGGTGTAGTCGTACGCGCTCACCGAGGCGGCGAGTCTTCGCTCGCGAACCGCGCGATAGAGACGCGACGCGCGGCCGGAGCCGAGGACCGCCGACGCGAGATCGAGCAACGCGGTGTCGGCGTCGAGGGAGCCAGGGGTGCGCCATCCGATGGCGATCTGCGACTGCGTGATGTCGCCGCTCACCTCCCGATAGCGAAACTCGCGCTTCGCGTGCTCGGCGGGACCGCGGTCGCGCGCGATCGGTGCGTCGGCCAGTGGGCCGTACAAGCGCTCGACGTGACGGCGCGCCTCATCGACATCCACGTCGCCGACGATCGAGAGAATCGTGTTGCTGGGCCGGTAGTAGGTGCGGTAGAAGCGGACGAGATCATCGCGCGTGAGCGTGCGCAGTCCCGCCTCGCGGCCGATCCGCCACCGGCGCATGCGATGCGTATCGTGCAACAGCTCGTAGAGCGTCTCGGTGGTGACGGCCGACGCGGTGTCGGCCTTCCGATTGGCCTCTTGGATGATGACCTCGAGCTCCTTCCGCAGCTCCTCGGCATCGATGGCCGAGTTGGCGTACGCATCGGACTGAATCTCTAGCCCTTCGACGAAGCCGGACGCGGGCAACACCGTGTAGTAGCTGGTGTGATCATAGATGGTGCCGGCATTCAGGTAGCCGCCGGCCGCCTTCGTCTGCTGCGAGATTTCTCCGACGCCGCGGCGCGCGGTGCCCTTGAAGTACATGTGCTCGAGCACGTGCGCGATGCCGACGACGTCGTCGGTCTCGTCGAAATATCCGGCGTTCACCCAGGTGACGATGGCGACGACCGGCGCGCTCGTGTTCCGGCGAATGAGCACACGCATCCCGTTCGCCAGCGTGATGCGTGTAACCGAGTGCGGATCGACCAGCGGCAGCGAGATCAACGAAGGATCAGCGCGGGGGCGGTGGAGTGCCGGTCGGCGTGGGCACGAGCTGAGGTTGGCAAACGCTCCAGTCGCCGTGACCGGCGCGATTCAGCCATTTCACCCCTTCATCCATGCGGCCGAGCTTGATCAGCGCGCAGCCGAGGAATCCTTGCGCCACGACATCGGTGCCGTCCAGCTCCACGGCGCGGACGTAAAAGCGGCGCGCCAGCTCGGGCTGATTGCGCGAGAGGAGAAAGCTCGCCAGCTCGCGGTTGGCGAGCGCGTTGTTCGGCTCGAGCTGCACGGCCTGCGTCAGCTCCGCGCGCGCCATAGCAGTGTCCTGCATCTCGCGCGCGATGCGGCCGAGGTAGACGTGCGCGAGGGCCGCCTTCGGGTTGGCCTCGCGCCCCAGGTCCAGCTCGCGGCGCGCCGCTTCGCGCTGCCCCGCCTTGTACAGCTGCACACCTTTCTGCGTGTGATCCCCACCGCCGCGGCCGAACGCGTAGTACGCCGCACCGACGGCCGTCACGAGCGCCAGCAACAGCAGCGCGAGAAACCACCACGGCTGGGTTCGACGTGGAAACGCCGCCGCATAGTCCTCCGCACTTGTCGCGCTCGCATCCGAATCGGATGGCGGCTCATAGCCCGAGCCTCGTGGCGGCGTCGGCGCGGGACGGACGCCCGACACTGGTCCGGCGTCGCCAGCCGCGCTCGACAGCTGCTGCGTGAGCTTCTCGTAGGCATCGCGCGCGACGTGCACGTCGTCGGTCGTCGGAACGTAGTCCGCGCGCTGCACGCGCTCGCGCACCGCGAGCAGCTCGAGAATCACGTGCGCTTGCTCGAGGTCGATCAGCTGGCGCTGTCGAAGCTCGCGGATCAGCGGCTGGCCCGAGAGCACCGATCCCCCCATGAGAGAACGCAGCGCGGTCTCGATGGCCGTCCACGCCTCGATGAGATCTGCGGCAACCTCTTCTGGATGGCGCGTGGCATCGAGACGATCGATCGTCGCGCGCGCGGCGCGCAGCTCGGAGAGTGAAGTGCGTTGGTTGGTGGTGCTCAAGTCGATCTCGGTCTCGTGCGCTCGATGGTGCGGGGTGACGCGTCGTGCGTCACCGAACGATGCGAAGCAGCCCCGCGCTGGCACTCCCGCGAATGAAGCTCTCCGCGTCGGCCGCTGGGATCTTCACGCCCGTGGAGAGATAACCACGCCGCGCCTCACTCACCATGAACTCCTCGATGGAGGCAGCCGACGCGCCCGCCTTCGCGTCGCGCATGTCGCGCACGATGTCGTCCCACGAGCCGGAAAACGCCTGGCCATCGATCTCGATGCGGTGCGCCGGCGGCATGAGCTCGGTGCGTTTGTCGGCGAGATCGCTCAACAGCGCACCGAAGAGCTCGAGCTGCCCCTTCGCGGCGGCCTGCGCCTGCGCCGCCTCTTCCATGGCCTTCGCCTCGATCTCGGAGAGTAGATCGTCGATGGGATCCGGCTCGCCGGACAACTCGGTCAGCCGCTCTTCCCACGGCTTCAGCTCGGGATCGTCCTCCGACAGCCGGAAGAGCGACTTCTTGAGCTCGATCAAGCGCCAGATGCCGAGCTCGTCCCAGTGATCTTCCGGCGTCGTGCGATCCATCTGCGCGTGCGACGCGTCGAACTCCTGACGGTCGTACAGGATGTTCGCCAGATAGATGCGCGCCTCGGCGTGATCGGCATCGATGGCGAGCGCCTTCTTGAGCGCGTCCATCGCTTCGTCGTCGTTGCCAAGCCGATGCTGGACGTAGCCCAGGCAGGCGACCGCCTCGGCCATCTCTGGCGCTTCGTGGGCGGCGATGTCGAAGAAGTCGCGCGCGACCTCCATCAGCCCTTCGCGAAAGCAGGCGCGCCCGACTTGGAGCATGAGATCGATGTCGTCGCTGTAGCCGAGCTCGAGCACGCGGTTGAACTGCGCCAGCGCCTGCTCAGTCAAGCCGAACTTCAGCATCGTCTCCCCGATGCCGGCCAGCGCGTCCTCGTGATCCGGATCGAGCACGAGCGCCTTCTCGAAGCTGTGCCGCGCCCACGCGAATTCCTCGCGCGCGAGGCGCGCGTATCCTACCCCGATATGGAGCTCCACCGAATTCGGGTAGAGCGAGAGCCCGTCGCGAAGTACATCGAGCGCTTCGTCATACTGCCCTTCGTTATATAGCTGATGCGCGCGTTCGTCGTACTCTTCGGAACTCAGGAACGGGGTAGGCATGGGCTTCGGTACCTCCAGCTCATGGTATTTTCAAATACTACACGCCCGAACCAATCTGGTGCCAGGTGTTAGGTGCGAACCACCGCGAAAAAACGCAACTATTTTTCCGAGCTCTAACGTCCCCGCGATAACGCGTTGGCGATGTCCGCCGCGAGCGCCGCGTTGTGCTCCAGCAGTGCCAAATTCGCGCCGAGCGACAAGCCCCGCGTGGACTGCTCCAACTCCGCCAACAGGAACGGCGTCATCGCGCCGCCGCGCACGCCTTCGCGCTCGGCCTTCGCGACCGCCTCCTCTACCGCGCTCTCCACTTGCGCGCGCGGCAGCGCAACCTCGCGCGGCGGCGGCTGCATCACCACCAACGCGCCCTGCCCACTCAACCGGCGATGCATGAGGTACAGTTGAACGATCTCTTCGACGTTCTCGACACGGCCGGGAAGGGGAATCCCCGTCTCGACCGTGAGGAAGCCAGGTAGCTGGCTCGTTCGAAAACCCACCACTGGAACGCCCAACGTCTCGAGCCGCTCCATTGTCGCCGTCAGATTGAGTATCGACTTGGCACCGGCGCAGACCACGATCATTGGCGTGCGCGACAGCTCGACCAGGTCCGCCGACTCGTCGTAGAGGGGCTCGCGGTGCACTCCGCCGATGCCGCCGGTGGCGAACACCTCGATTCCCACGTGGTGCGCGAGCATGAGCGTCGCCGCGACGGTCGTCGCGCCGTCCGCGCCCTTCACCACGGCGAGCGCGAGATCGCGCGCGGAGAGCTTGAGCACTCCCTCGCGCCCCAGGAACCAGTCGAGCTCATCGTCTTCGAGGCCGACGCTCGCCTTTCCTCGCACGACGCCCGTGATGGCGGGAATGACGCCGCGCGCGCGCACAGCGTTGAGCATGCGCCACGCCGCTTCGCGATTGGCCGGAATCGGCAAGCCCTGCGCGAACACGGCGCTCTCGAGCGCGACCACCGGCTTGCCGGTGCGCAGCGCGTTGAGAATCTCGGGAAGGATGCGAATGACATCGCCGGCGCGAGTTGGCTCGCTCGGCGCGATGAGATCCTTCTCTCCCTTCTCGCGGTCCTTCTCTTTGTTCTTCGCCATCTCAGGAGAGCGGCTTCCCCTTGCGCTTGAACTCGGCGTCCGCGCTCCACGCCGGGATGCTCGATCCGTTCGCGAGCTGCTCGGCGAAGCGGCGCACGATGTCGGCGAGCTGCACGGCGCCGCGCAGATCAAAGTCGGCGCGGTATTCATCGCTCGGCTGGTGATAGCGATTGTCGGTGTAGTTCTCGTCCTGCTTGACGCCCCAATCCTTGTCGCGGCCGACATAGTCGGTGCCGGAGCCGATCGACACCGCGGGGATCCCCGCCTTGGCGAAGGAGAAATGATCGGAGCGATAGAAGGAGCCATTCTCCGGATGCGCTTCCGGGGTGAGCCGCATGCCTTGCTTCGCGACCATCTGTCCGAGCATCGCGCCGAGCGTGCTCTTGTTCTGTCCGAGCACGTTGAGGTCGCGCGACACGCCGAGCAGGTTGCCGCCATCGACGTTGACATTGCCGAGGATTCGGTCGGCGCTCACCGTGGGATGTTCGGCGAAATATTCGCTGCCGAGTAACCCCGATTCTTCCGCGGTGACAAAGATGAACAGCAGCGAGCGCTTCGGCCGCGGCGAATCCGCCGCCGCGCGCGCGACGGCGAGCATGTCGGCGACGCCGGACGCGTTGTCCTCCGCGCCGTTGTAGATCGAATCACCGTTGACCTTGGGGCCGATGCCGAGATGATCCCAATGCGCGGTCAACGCGACGTACTCGTCCTTGAGCTGCGGATCGCGTCCGCGCACGATGCCGACCACATTCTCCGACTGCAGATGCGCCACGCTGTTGTGGAACGACATGTCGATGTTGATGCCGGTCGATACCGGCCGGAAATCGCGCGACTCGGCGCGCTTGCGGAGGTCCGCCATGGTGAGGCCGGCTTGCTTGAGTAGCGCCGTCGCCGCGCTGTCGGTGATCCAGCCGCGCGCGCCCATTGGCGCGGGCATTCCGGCAGCGCGCGGCAACAGGCGCTGGTCCCTCGCCCACGAGCCGACGACGGTGTGCCACGGATAGCCCGCGCGTTCCGTCGTGTGGACGATGAGAATCCCGGCGGCGCCGCGACGCTCGGCCTCCTCGTACTTGTACGTCCAACGACCGTAGTACGTCATCGCCTTGCCGCCGAAGAGCGCCGGCTCGCTCGCCGTCGCGGGCGGATCGTTGACGAGCACGAGCAGGATCTTTCCCTTCACGTCGACGCCCTTGAAGTCATCCCACTTGTACTCGGGCGCCGCCGCGCCGTAGCCGACGAACACGAGCTCGCCGTTGGCGCGGCTCTGCTCGACCGCGGAGCCCGCCGACACCACGACATCCTCGGGATACCGCAGCGTCGCCGTCGCTTTGCCGGTGGCGGCAACGCGCATCGTCGCGCCGTCGGCGGCGACGATGTCGATCGGCACCATCTGAAACCATCCGCCCTTGTCGCCGCCGGGCTCGAGTCCGAAGCCGCGCATCTGGCTGGCGATGTACTCGGCGGCGAGCTTGCCGCCGCGCGTTGCGGGCCCGCGTCCTTCGAGCAGATCGGAGGAGAGAAATCGCAGGTGCCCGTCGATCTCGGCCGCGGTGATGCGCGAGCCGGAGCTCTGCGCCGAGCACGGGAGCGCGAGCAGCGGCGCGACGATGAGGGCGAACGAGAATCTGCTCGGTGTCATGAGCGGCTGGAGAGTGGAGAGCCCGATGTCGTACGGATGGTGAACGACTTGGGGCGCGTCGGACCAGGAGAGGTCCCGCGCCATGCCCCGTCGCCGTCGTGTTGCGCCCAAGATATGATCCGGCAGGGGCGAGTGCGAGATTGAGCAACACGATCGTACGAGTGGAACAGCGACCTTGGAGGCCACGTGACTGATCCGATCGACAGCGCTTCGCCCGCGGAGGACGCGGCACGTCCGGAGGGGGCGGGTACCGGCGTCGTCATTGGCATTCTCGTGCTCGCGCTGGTCGCGCTGGCGGCGTACTTCGCGCTGCATCATCTGCGCCGGTAGCGGCGCCAGGCCGTCAGCGGTTGGCGATCCCCAGCCCGAGCTTTCGGGTCAGGCGGCGCAGGTCGCGCAGCTCGCCGGCGTCGAGCGCGGTGAACAGGTTGCCGATGAAGCGCGCGTGCTGGGGAAAGATCCGGTCAAGCAGCTCTTTGCCGGCCGGTGTCAACCGCGCGAGAATGATGCGTTTGTCGTCGCGCTGCCGCTCGCGCACCACCCAGCCGCTCTTCTCGAGATGATCGACGACGTACGTGATATTGCCCGCGGTGACGAGCAACAGCGAGCCCAATTTGCCCAGCGGCTGCGGTCCCTTGTGATACAGCACCTCGAGCACCGCGAATTGGCCGAGGGATATGCCGTACGACGCGATGTCGCGCGTCGCTTCCTTCACCACCGTGAAGTATGCGCGCGCGATCGTGACCCAAGCGCGTAGCGACAGATCATCCCACGTCTGCTGCTGCTCCTCGGCACTGACGCCGGGGAGCGGAGGAGTCGTCGTGACGGCGTCAGCGGCGCCGGCGGCACGCCGCGGTCGGCGAGTGGATCGACCGGCTGGGCTGGCCACGGATCGAAATGTCAGGCGCGCGGCGCGCGCGCGACGGGGCTGGCGGTGATGATCAATCTGTCCGGCGCTGGTCCGACGTAGCGAACGGGCCAACAGGTCGTGAGGGTGAGCGTCGCACCGGCGGTCGAGAAGAGCGCCGGCTCGCCGCGGCCCACGACGCGGCGCGACGACACGAGCCACGTCACGCGATCGTGCGACGTCTCGGTGATGATCGTATCGCCGGCCGCGAGGGCATCGATGCCGTGAAAGTGCCGGTCGCGATGCGCCGAGACCACGGCGTTGCCCGTCTCGCCTGGCAGCACACTGCCGGGCAAGTGACCCGGTCCGGCGCTGAGCTCGTCGTCGCCTACGCCTTCGACGACGACTTCGTCGAGCGCGATCCGTGGAATGACGAGGCGGCCAACCGGCGCGCCGCGCGTTGCGATCGCGAGGCTACCGCCATCGATCGACGCGCGTGCCGCCGTCACGGCGCGGTGCGCATCGACCTCAGCCCACAGTGCGCGTGCGCGGTCGCGCGCGAAGGCGCCGCGCGCGTACGCCGACCCCGCGGCGAGCAGGAGAACGGCGCCACTCACGTACAGCGCCGCACCGATGCGACGACGCACCCTCGTGGGATCGCTCAGCGGCGCGCCTTCGTGCCGCGCGGTGCGCGGATGAGGAGCACGCCTGCCCCCAGCAGGATGATTCCGGCGAGCACGACCAGCGGCAACAGCGTCGCTGTAGCCGGAGCGGCGGCGCCGTTGCTGAACGTCGTGGCGTCGGCGCGCGGGGGATGGGCGCGGACTGCCGCGGCAGCGCGTGCGGTGTCGGCGCTCGTCACTCGCACACGCGTGGTGTCACGCGCCGGCGCCTGCGCTGGCGTCTGCGCTGGCGTCTGCGCTGGCGTCTGCGCTGGTGTCTGCGGGGTGGCCGCGGCGGGCGTCGTCTTGAGCGCGACTCCGGATGCGGAATCGACCCACGACTTCATGTCGGCGAGACGCGTGGCGACGGTAGTGTCACGGCGCGCCGCCGCCACCACTTTGGCCTGCGCTTGCGTCGTCTCGGCGCGCGCGACTTTCGGCGGTGCGACAACGGACGCGACCTGCGCGTTCGCCGTCGCGACGAAGAGCGTGCTCAACGCGGCGATGCCCGCAAGCGTGATGCTTCTCACAATAGGATTACGAACCACGATTCCTCCATCTGCGGGATGACAGCGCAGCAAGCATGATAGGTGCCACCCGGTCATACCCGCGGGAGGGTGATGCGTGCCTCAAGCGTCTTCGAACGCGTCCGCTTTCCGTGCCTCGACCAGCTCGCGCTCGCCTGAGGTGTGATCGTAAATCGCGAGGATCTTGATCGTCTCGCCCGCGTAGCAGTCGAAGGTCTTCCCCACTCCCTTCTTCAGCTTGATCTCGTGTCCATCCTCGAAGCGAAGGACCACGTCGGGATGGTCGTTGTTCGTGTACTGCTTGCGGAGTTTCTTGGGGGGGTGGGGCATGGGGCGCGGATATCAGTGTGTGAGTTGGAGAGGTCAGATGTCAGACCTTTTTCTCGGCTGGCAACCAACCGTTACGTGACGACAGACCGTTTTGATTCGAAGCGCTTCCAGGAGCCTGTTGCCAGCGCGTCGTCGATCGCCGTCACCGCGGTCTCGAGCTCGTCGTCGCTCGTATAAAAATGCGGGGCGATGCGAATCCCGGCTTCGGGACGGTAGTCGATCAGAATGTCGCTGTCGAGCAGCGTCTGCGCCACTTCGTAGCCGTGCGGCACGTCGAAAGCGACCGTACCTCCACGGCGCGCTGAATCGCGGGGCGCACGAACGGGATATCCACGCGCGTCGGCCAGCTCGATCAAACGCGATGTTTGCCGGACGCTCTTCGCGCGAATGGCGTCGATGCCGGCTTCGCGAAGGATGCGTGGTCCCGCCAACGCCGCGTAGAGTGCCGGAATGACCGGAGTGCCGTTGAGCCAGCGCGCGATGCCGGTCGCGTATGTCATGTCGCCCTCGAATCCGAAGGGGCGCGCGTGCGCCTGCCATCCCGTAAGTGCGGGCGCGTACTTGTCGCGCACCTCCGGCGATACGTAGAGAAAGCAGCCGCCGGGCCCGCCGCAGAGCCATTTGAGCACCCCGCCGGTGAGAAAGTCGGCGCCACTCGCCCGCACATCCACTGGAATCACGCCGACCGAGTGAAAAGCGTCGAGCGACACGAGCGCACCGACTTCTCGCGCGCGTGCGCAGATGCGATCCACATCCATGATGTACGCCGAACGAAACAAGACGTGCGAGATCGACACGAGCCGCGTGCGCTCGTCGATCGCCGCGAGCAGACGGTCGATGTCGACCGAGATGCCGTCGTCGTTCGCGGGCACGACGACGATGCGCGCGCCCAACCGAGCCGCGAGCTCATCGTAGACGTAACGCACCGATGGAAAGTCGAGCGCCGTCATCACGATTGCGTCGCGCGGCGGCGCGTAGTCGAGCGCCGAGAGCACCGCCGCCTGGGCGATCGAGACGTTGGGCAGCATCACGACTTCGCCTCTGCCGGCCCCGATCAGCGGCGCGATCTCATCGCCGGCCGTGATGGGCATCTCCCACCACCCGTCCGCCCAAGCGCGCACGCCGCGCGCCGCCCACCGCTCGGCGTACTCCTGCAACATTTGCGACGCCGCCTTCGGCATGGCGCCCAGGGAGTTCGACACGAGATACGTGGTGGTGCTGAGAATCGGAAACCGATCTCTGAATCGGAGCAGCGGATCACTCATGCCGGTACCGCCGGCTGCACTCTCGATGCGCGGCTCCGCGCGGTGAGCGCGAAGACGATCGTTGCGCCGATGAGAACCAGTCCGACGGCGCGCAGCTCCGGCCACGGCGTGCTCGAGAGGATCCACACGATCACCGCGCAGGCGAGCCACGGCACGATCGCGCCGCCCGGTACGCGAAACGGAATGGCGCCGTCGGCGCGAACGTCATCGCGGCGAAGCTTCCACGTCGCGAGACAGCACAAGAAGTAGAGGAGGAGCACAGACGCGTTGGCGATGATCACCAAGCTCAGAAATTTGCCGCTGATCGCGAGGATCGCGGCGAGCGCCGCCTGCACGGCGATCGCGACGTATGGCGTGTGAAATCGCGGATGCACCGCGGCGAAGCGCGACGGAAGAAACCCATCGCGGCCGAAGGCGTACAGCGCACGCGGTGTCGCCAGCGTCATGCCGCTCACGTGGCCGAACGTCGAGATCACCGCGCCGACGATCATCAGAAGCGCGCCGGCCGGACCGATCGCTACGCGCAGCGCGGCAGCGAGCGGCGCATTCTTGGTCGCGTCGCTCGCCAGCGCCGGGCCGAGTATTCCCTGCGCGACGAGCTGGAGCGCGATGTAGAAGAGCGTCACGGCGACGGCCGCGATCGCCAGCCCGCGCGGCACGGTACGCGCCGGATCCTTCACCTCGCCGCTCGGTACGAGCGCGCTCTCGATGCCGGCGAACGCGAAGATGAGCACGATCACCGACTGCCCGAGCGCGGCACGATCAGGAACGCCGGGCCAGGCGAGATTCTCCGCGTGCACCGCGAACGCGCCGATCACAACGAACGCGAGCAGCGGGATCATTTTCGCGACCGTGACGATCTCGATCAGTCGCGAGCCCTGCTTCACGCCGCGGATGTTGATCGATGCCAGCACGAGAAACAGCGCGGCGATCACGATTCCATGCGCGACGGGCGCGTCGAGCGCGGGCCAGAGCGCGGCGAGCGATGCGGCGAACACCCACGCGACCGCCGCCGCGGCGAACGATCCAAGCAGCCAGAGCAACACCCCGGCGAGAAACCCGACGAATGGCCCGAACGCGATCTCGACGTACGCGTACGGTCCCCCCGTCATCGACACGCGGCTCCCAGCTTCGGCGAAGCAGAGCACGATGAGCGCGATGGCGATGATGCAGACGAGATACGCGAGCGGCGCCGCGGCACCGAGCTTCCCGGCCACCTCGGCGGGCAACCTGAAGATTCCGCCACCGACCGTGACGTTGAACGCAGTCGCCGCGAGAGCGCGGACGCCTATGGCGCGGAGGAGGAGAGGCGGGTGCGGCATGCGGTAATGCTGGCAGGG
>JALZAE010000201.1 GCA_030948535.1 Gemmatimonadota bacterium
CCAGCTGAGAGTGCAACTCGAGGACGATGATCTCGCGGCCGTTGTCGCGCTCGAACGACTCGTGCCATGGCGCTTCGCCGGCGACGTGCGTCCATCCCGTCGCCATCAGCCTCCAGCGCGCGATGCGACGCTCGCCCGCCGGGATGAAGAGATCGATGTCGTCGATCGGACGCGCGAGGGGCTCGTCATATAGCGATTGCCCGAGCGGCGCACCTTTGAGCACGATCGCGCCGACGTTGGCGGCGCGCAGCGCGGCCACGCAGTCATGCGTCGCGTCGAGCACCCTACCCGTGCGGTCCATGCTTGCGAGCACCGACGAGCGCCAGAGCGTCACGACGGACGCAGGCGCAGCGCTGCGTATCCAGGGGCCGCTGCGCAGCCACACCAATGGCGCAACGCGCTCGCGAAGTGCGATCTCGTACAGCAACGCCCACTCGTCGTCCGGGATGGCGCGACGCACCTCGAGCCCGAGCGCGAGCCGAATTACCGTAACTACGTGCTCGGTGGCAGCGCGGCGCACGGCCTTCGCCGCGATCACCGCTCGACGTCCTTCGGCTCCTGCGGCTGCCGCCGGAGCACCCGGTCGAGAAGACGATTCGACTTCGGACCGCGACCTGCTTCCTGGCCATAGTAGTAATAGTAGTAATAGCCATACGTGCCGCCGAACGCCGCTGAGCGGAAGTCCACATCGTTCAGCACCGCGCCGATCACACGGCCCGCGACGTTCTGCAACTGCGCTGCCGCGCGACGAACCGCGGTCTTGGCCGTACTGCCGACTCGCACGACGAGAATTGCCCCGTCCACCATCGTCGCGAGCACCGCCGCATCAGTGACGGCGAGCAGCGGCGGTGAATCGAGCAGCACAATGTCGAAGTGCTCGGTCGCCTCGCGCAGCGCCTCGCGCATTGCCGCCGACCCGAGCAGCTCGGCGGGATTCGGCGGAAACTGGCCGCTGCCGATGACGGAGAGGTTCGCGATGTGCGTTTGCCGCACCACCTCGATCAGCTTTTTCTGTCCGACGAGCACATCGGTGAGTCCCGGCGCGCGCGGCACCTTGAATACTTTGTCGAGCACCGCGCGGCGCAGGTCGGCGTCGATCAGCAGTGTGCGCTGCCCCTGCTGGGCGAAGGTGATCGCGAGATTGGCGACCGTCGTGGATTTCCCGTCCGAAGGACCGGGGCTCGTGAGCACCATCGTGCGCATCGCCGTGTTCGCCCGCGCGAAGGAGAGATTCGTGCGCAACGAGCGGTATGCTTCGGCGACGGGCGATCGCGGATCCAGATGGGTGACCAAGCGCCCTTCCGCTTCCGGCCGATCTCGGTGTCCACCGACGTTCGCGCCGATGCGCGGAATCGTTCCCAAGACGGCGACGCCGAATCCCTCGCGAACTTCATCGGGCGACTTCACCGAGTCGTCCAAATTCTCCAGCGCGATCGCCGCGCCAAGACCCAGGCACAGGCCAAATACCAGCGCCGTGAAAAAATTGCGTCTCTTGTTTGGGTACACCGGCGTCGTCGGCTGCGGTGCCGGATCGATGACGCGAATCTGGGGCTCCAACGTCGCCTCGCCGATCTTCGCCGTCTGGTATTCCGTTTCCAGCTTCTCGTAAATCGACTGCGACGTGTGCACGGCAGATTCGAGCTGCGACTCCTCCTCCTCGAGCTTCGGATACCGCTCGAGCTTCGAGCGCAGCGAGGCAATGGTCGACTCGAGTCCGTCGACGTTCGATTGGAGCGCACGCACGTACAGACCGCTCGCGTCGCGGAGCTCATCCTTCACCTGCCCGATGAGTGCGTCGACCGCCTTCACATCCCGATTCCACGGCTTGTACTTCGCGAGCATCTCTTCGCGCCGCCGCGAGAGATCGTGCCAGCGCTGGTACAACGTGGACATGTAGCCAGTGTTGTTGACGGCCTCGGTGCCCGCGAGCCGTCGCAGATCATCGCTCGACGTGTCCGTCGCCGCGAGGCGACCAATGAGGTTCTTGTAGACACGCTGTTCGGTCAGCACGGCATCGCGCTTTGCCTCGATGCTGTGAATGCTCGAGATGAGCGCGCCCTGTTCGGCCGGCACGCTCGAGATCTGCTCGCGCTCCTTGAACGCCTTCACCGCCGACTGCGCGTCGGACAAACGCTGTTTCTGTTCGTCGATCGCCAGGTGCGTGGCGACTGTTCGCTGCCGCGCCATGTTGCGGCGATTCTGAATCGAAAATTCCGCGTACGCACGCGCCAGCGCATTCGCCACGTTCATGACGAGAACCGGGTCACTGCCGCGGTATTCAATCGCGATGATGTCGGTTGATGGCAACGACCGAGTGACCACTCCGCCGATGACGGCAGCGCCCGCCTTCGCCGAGGGGATGACATTGAGCAGGATCTGTCGATCGCTCTTCGTGGGACGTGCCGGCACCGTGAAGTGCAGGCCGCCGGCGTCCATCGGCTTGCCATAGGGTGCCGTCGCCAGCGCGCGGCCGTTTTGCAGCAGCGAGTACGATGCGTCGGTAAATCGTAGCGCGAAGGTGGCCCCCACCAGCCCGGAGTCCACCGACGGAGCGATCGATCCAAAGACGTCGGTTCGGTTGACGTCCTGCGGACTCAGAATGTTGAGCTGCAACCCGAGCATCTCCGCGACACGCTGGCCGACGGGCTGGCTCTTGATGATCTGCTGCTCCGACACCATGGGGTCGACTCGCCAATTCGTCGGCTGCTGCACGATGCCGGCGACCTGCGTCCGGCCGTCGCCGACTTGCACCGTCGCGGTCGCTACGTACTGATACTGCTTCAAGTTCGTGCGCCACATGACGACGGCGATCACTGCGCACATGACGCTGAGGATCAGCCACCACCGACTGCGCACGGCGGAGATCGCCGTTCGAAGCGGCAGAATCTGCTCGTGCGACACGTCGGCCGACATAGGCGCCGAGTAGTGGCCATTTTGCCCGTTGCTCGCGGTCATGACTATCGCCTTAGGGCAATGACGAGATTCACGACGGAGAGGATCGCGGTCGTTGCGCCAAGCAGGGTCGTCACGTTCTCGCGGGTGAAGAAACCGTTGCTCGCAGGAACGATGAGCACATCGTTCGAGAAGAGCACGATGCGTCCGGTGGCGCTCCCGGTCATTGCGCTCTCCAAATCCACCTGCACGGACCGTCCATCGCGAAGCACGTGCGC
>JALZAE010000443.1 GCA_030948535.1 Gemmatimonadota bacterium
GCCGGACCTGCCGGACCTGCCGGACCTGCCGGACCCACTGGCGCTGCCGGGCCGGCTGGGGCTGCAGGACCCGCCGGAGTAACAGGACCCGCGGGGGCGGCTGGCCCAACTGGCGCCGCTGGGCCCGCGGGAGCACAGGGACCAGCGGGCCCCGCTGGCACGAACGGCGTTTCCGGCTACGAGGTGATCTCTGCGTCGGGCAGCATCAACCCCGGCCTGGTCAACACGGTGAGCGCCACGTGCACGGGATCCAAGATGCCGGTTGGAGGCGGACACACGGACGTGGTTGCGCCATTGGCCGGAAACTCGATTGAGATCCGGGCGAGCCGGCCGCAGGGACTCATCGCCGGCGATGGTTTTCCCGGGTGGAGAGTAGTTGCGAAGAACACCGACACGTCGGCGCTCGCGCTCACGGTGTATGCCATCTGCGTCAACGCGCCGACGGGAAGCTCGATTCGCTAGCACGCCATTCGGTGTCGGCCCGCGCCGGCTGCGCTAGCGCCATCGGCGCGGCCCGGCGCAACCGGCAAGTCAGTCGCGTTCAATTTGTATCGATACGATGCGGTGCGGCGGCGCTTCTTCGACCGTGATCGTGAGCGTCACGTCGCCACCCTTTTCCGCGTGCAGGACGAGCGTGATCGACTTGTCGCTCGCGGAGGTAAGGGAGGCGGGCGTCATCCGTCCGAGGTCGCCGCGCATGTCGCGGTAGCGCTCGAGACGCTGCTCGATCGTCCGGTCCTTGCTTGGCACGACCCAGCCCTCGAAGAACGCGCGCATGGTCGCTTCGTCGCCGCTGTTGAAGGCGCGCAAGTATCGATCGAGCACGCGTCCCGCCTCGGTCCTGCTGAGGTCGACCGGCGCTGTCGCCGCCGTCGATCCCGGCGCGGATGTCGCGGCGACGACCGCTCGCTGATCTCGTGGTGTATCCGCAGGCTTTCCGGTCAACCAATTTCGCACCGCCAACGACATCGACATGGCAGCCGGCGGATCGAAGTTGCTCAACACGACGACATCGTAGCTACCGGGCAAGTCCTCCTCGACGATGCCGTTCGACCCGGGACTGCCGCCCGCGATCGCTCCATGCTGCACGTTCTTCGATCCGGGAATCTTCGACTCACGCAGTGCCAGCACGAACCGCTCGAGATCTTCGACGGTGGAATAGCCGCCACCCGCCGAGCTTCCGCGCCCGGGAATCGTCTCGCTGTTGCGACGCAACGGCGCGTCTGGTGCAGGGTCCGCGTTCCCACCGGGATTTCGCGTATATCCGATCGCCGCCATCGGAGGAAGCGAGTCGTAGAGGTACCAGCCGGAATGCCGGAGCCCGGCCGGCTCGAGCACGTGCTTCCGCACGTACGAGTAGTAGTCCTCACCGGATACGCGCTCGATCAGCGCGCCAAGGATGATGTATCCGGCGTTGGAATATTCCTGCTTCGCCCCCGCCGCGAAGTGCATCGGCGCGTTGGCGATCAGGGCGAGATAATCCTTCGTCGAGCGGACGTCGCCACGCTTGCCGCTAACCGGCGTCGCGAAGATGTCGCCGCCGACGCCCGACCGATGCTGCAGGAGCTGGCGGATCGTCACCGTGCGCGCGACGTCCGCGTTCGGATAATCGCGCAAGTATTTCCCGACGGTCGAGTCGGGGGCGAGCTTCCCCGCCTCGACGAGCTGCCAGATCGCCGTCGCGGTGAAGAGCTTGCCGATCGAGCTGTAGTTGAACGCCGTGCCCGCGACGTTGCGACGCTTTGCCTCCCGATCGGCGTATCCATACGCGCCCTCGAACACGGTGCGACCCGCTCTCGTCAGCAGGATCACTCCCGAGAATTGATCGCGCGCCGTCAGACTGTCCGCGCGCGACTTGAGCCGGCGCACGAGCTCGGCTTCCGTAATCGTGTCTGGCGCCGGACCGGCCCCCGAGATTCGGCGCGCGCTCGACCGCGGCGACGAGACGAGCGATAATGCGGACGCGACTGTGAGCAAGAGCTGGAGAGCGAGCATGGGTTGGCACTCGGGTTGGCGGTATGTACAACAGTTGTTGGACATCACGCGCCGCGCCAGGGTTGCCGTCGAGTTCTTTCCTCTCTCTCACAATTCGCTTTGCGGTGCGATCGAAGCGCGGATGATCTAGTACACGATCGCCACGCAGCCCATCTTCGACGCCAACCGGAGAGTTTCATGACGCCGCATCGCACCGTCGTCACCGCGGTCCTTCTTGTCGCCCTTGCCGGAACCGGTCGCGCGCAGACGCGATCGCCCGACCTCGATGCGATCGCGAGGCGCGTGATGGCGCGAGAGCACGTTGTCGGCGCGTCGATTCTCGTCGCGCGCGGCGACAGGATCGTGTTCCACCGAGGATACGGCTTCGCGGATCTCGGTCTCGAGGCCCCCGTCAAAGACGAGACCGTGTATCACATCGTCGGGCCGATGATGCCGTTCACGGGCGTCGCGGTGATGCAACTGGTCGAGCACGGCAAGCTTTCGCTCGACGATGACATCGGTACGCTGATCCCGGAGTTCCCGATGCAGGGCCATCACGTCACCCTGCGGCAGCTGCTCAACCATACCTCCGGCATCGTCGACTACCACTACCTCGGCGATGCCATCGATGGCACGAGCCGACAGCCCAGGGCTCTCGACGAGGTGATCGCGCTGTATGCCAATCGGCCCTGGGTGAACGAGCCCGGCACCGCGTGGGATTGGTCGATCTCGGGTTTCCCGCTCCTCGTGACGATCGTGGAGCGCGCAAGCGGTCAGAGCTTCGACGACTACGTCCAGAAAAACGTCTACCTCCCCGCCGGATTGAAGTCGACCTCGCTGTGCGACGACTTCACGCTCGTGCGCGGCCTCGCCCATGGGTATCGCCGCGCGGGGAGCGGTCACGTCATGGCGCACGAGAACGACATGGCGTTCAACTCCGACCTGCGGTACTGCAGCACGGTCGGCGATCTCTTCCGTGCGTGGCGCGCGGTCCGCGACCACAAGGTGCTGAAAGCGGAAACGCTCACCATGATGAG
>JALZAE010000225.1 GCA_030948535.1 Gemmatimonadota bacterium
GCCCGGATCCGGGCGCCCTTCGTTCGTTTGCTCCTCTGTTGTTCGGCTAGCGGGCTGCGTCTCGCGTCCAGAGCATGAGCGCCCCGCAGGTCGCGGCGTCGCGAAGTTCGGCGGGCACAGTCGCAGACGACGCGTAGAGCTCGATCCCCACGAGCTGCTCGGCGAAGATCTTGTCGAGATCGGGCGGGTTGGCGCCCGCGAACGGATAGATGCGAACGCCGTCGCGGACCACCGCGGCGTAGCAGGGCGAGGACGCGCCCGCCGGCGACTGCATGGCGAGTTGAGATTCTCCGCGCGGCCCCGCCATGAGGAAGGCGCCCGCATCCATCTTGAGGAGATTGGCAAGCGGACGTCCGGCGGCAGCGTCGAGCTGCGCCCGCGTGAAGAACTTGCCCTGCCCCTTAGTTCGTCGGGCATCGAACCCGGCGAACTTCAGGTCTGTCTTCTGTCCCTTCGCCTTCGCCGTGTCCGACGCCGAAATGGGGAGGAGTTCGAGCTGGATGGGCTGCGGGACGTTCGCCCCGCTCTTGAAGTTGTCGAAATACGCCTGGTAGCCTCGCGCGACGACCTCGACGATGTGCCCACCATCGAGTAGGTCGGGGATCCGCACGATGCCGGCGGCATCGGTGTTTCCGGCCTCGATGGTGTGATCGATCGTGACGACCGCGCCCCGGATAGACGCGGTGTCACCCGCCCGGTGCACGCGGAGCACTACTTCACGCGTGTCCTGCGCTCCGGCCACGCGGGCCGAAAGCGCCGCGGCGCCGAAAGACGCTATGCAAAGAACTCGCACGATTCGCATGAAGATCAGGCTCCTGTCGCGTGGTTGGTTTGGTGCCCCAAAGGTACGCACGGGGCACGGGTCTCGGCGCGGGGCGCATTCCGCGCATTGGAGAAAATAATACTTAGGTATTGACCTTAGTATTATCCGGCGATATGATCTCTCAGTCAGATCGGGCAAGCCAATCAATCGACTGGTGTGAAATGGTTCAATCCGCAGTCGCTGACGATGTTTTCTTTGCCTTGTCCAATTCGACTCGGCGGAAAGTTCTGGAGCAACTGTCTGTCGGACCAGCCACCGTCGGCGAGCTGGCAGCACCGTTTGACATGAAACTCCCGTCGTTCGTGCAGCACCTATCGGTGCTCGAACAAAGCCGACTAGTGAAGTCGAAGAAGCGCGGTCGTGTACGGACGTACGAGATCGCACCCGAACGGTTCAAGGTCGCTGAAGACTGGCTGACCGCGCGTCGTCGGTTGTGGGAAGCTCGATTGGATCAGTTCGACCAATACGTCAAAGAACTCAAGGAGAAGGAATCAAGATCATGAGCAAGCAATTCACGATCAATCCGAAACTCGATTTCGTTCTCGAACGGTTCATCGACGCTCCCACGCGGCTCGTCTGGGAAGCGTTGACCAAACCGGAGCATCTCAAGGAGTGGTACATGCCCAAGCCTTGGGGTCGTGTGTCGCGAGCCGAAATGGACGTGCGACCGGGCGGCATCTTCAGCATCGACATCGCACTTGCAGACGGTCAGGAATTTCCCAATCTCGGCTGTTTCCTGGCAGTTATTCCGATGGAGCGACTTGTCTGGACCTCGATGTTGTTCCCCGGCTATCGTCCGGCTGTCTTTGACGACATTCCGATCACCGCCATCATGACGATGGAGAGCGTGGGAACCGGCACCCGCTATGTTTTTACTGCGCTGCACCGGGATGAAGCGGATTTTGAGAAAAATAAAACGTCGGGTTGGCAGCAGGGGACCGAGATCGCCTTCGATCAGTTTGTGGCGCATGTGAAGTCGATGAAATAGTTCAGGGACGCGTGACAACATGGGAAAGCTCGTTTTCAGCATGATGCAATCGCTCGATGGCTACATTGCCGGTGCTCCTGGTGGCCCGCAATTGCCGCCGCCGGGCGATCGGCTCCATCGCCATTTCAACGACCACGTTCGCGGGTTGGCCGGCATCATCTACGGCCGGCGCATGTATGAGGTGATGCGCTACTGGGATGACGACCAGCCCGACTGGGGCGCCGTCGAACGCGACTTCGCGGCAGCGTGGCGCGCAAAGCCGAAGTGGGTCGTGTCGCGCACACTAAAGGCCGTCGGTCCGAATGCCACGCTTATCCGCGACGATGCCGGAGCGTTTGTGCGCGCGCTCAAGGCGAAGCTCGATGGTGAGATCGAAGTTGCCGGAGCCGAGCTGGCCGGCAGTGTCACCGCGCTCGGCTTGATCGATGAATATCGCCTCTACTTCCGCCCGTTCATCCTCGGCGGTGGCAAGCCGTACTTCTCCGGTCCTCGGCCGCCACTTCACCTCGTTGGCACGGAATCCATCGGTGAAGACGCGGTGAGGTTGATATACGCCATATAGGACATGAGCCCGTGAGATAAATCGTATATCAGGCAACATGGCAGCTCCCCGCGGCGCCGCCACCCGTCGTCTCATCTCGACGCCGGCCGGTGCGCGTTCGGAAAGTGCCGCTCTCCGCGTCGTACGTGCCATCCGTCAGAAATTGCAGCATCAGAAACGGGTGCGTCGTCCCGCCCTTTCGAATGTTGATCTCGATCGCGTAGTTCTCCCACCGCTCGTTCGCGAACACGCTGACAAAATCGATCGCGAAGCGGCCGAGCACACCTTCAGCGGCGAGCGCGCCGGTGACGGCCCTCGCCGACCGTTGGATGTCCTGGCAGTAGGCCGGATTCGCCGGGAACGTGCAACCGAGATACACCTGTCCAGAGGGGCCACCGAGCAGTTGGTCATGTGACGAGATGACGCTCTGGCGACCGAGCGGATCAACTCGGCACTGCACGGAAGGCGACCGGACGGCCGCGCCCTCGACGAAACTTTCGACGACGCCGCCCATCGTCGCGAACTTCGAGGCGTAACGGTCCCACGTCTCGTCGCGGGCTTCGAAGCGCAGCTGTGTACGCAGCCGATCGGCAACCCATGGCGCGAGATTGCCGCACTCCGGCGCGTCCTGGAACGAGAACACAGCATTTCCGTCACCGGAGAAGCCCTCGTCCAGTTTGACGACGGCCCGGCGGAGCGACGGCTGCTCACGCTTGAGCGCGGGGCGCGACTCTGATGCCGAGCTCGCCGCGCGCTATGTGGAGGCGCCCTGCCTGCTATGAGTTGGCGCGTGTCGCGGCGAGCGCATTCCTCGCACGCAGCGCTCGCGCGAGGATCGGGTCGCGGCGAGTCCTACAGACGCGCGATTGACTCGATCAATGGCCGGAAACGCTCCATCTCTCTCCGGGCGGTCACGTCCAAAATCGTCATGACGAGTCCATCCACTCCGTCTCTGGCGGCGGACAGCGGCGTCGCGTCCACGATGAAATGGCGTCCGCTCAGCCAATCGCGTGCATCCTGGCTGCCGCAGACGTCGAGCGTGATCTCCGCATCTCGCACCGTTTCCCCGGCGAGCAAGGCACGTGTGACGATGGCGTCGAAGTCCGACGGCGCGGCGCTCGCGTGCGCCGCCGCCCAGAATCGGCGAGCGGCATCGTTCACGTACGCGAGCGCGCCATCCCGGGCGAGGAGCAAAATGCCAACCGGCAGCCGCATGAGGAGCGCCGAGATGATAGCGGGCGTACCGGCCACAGGCGACTCCGTCGACTGTGGCGTCACGGCGACTATCGATACCAATGGCAGGCGTGCAGTCTCCCGCGGTTTGTCATTCGTGAGGCATTCAGCAACGTTGGGTGACATCGTTCGGCCCTCGGGACAGTCATGACGGAATCATTTTCCGGGTGCATCGGTCTTGCTCGACAAAGGGTGCGCGCGGGGCGACGGGCGCGCAGTAGGACAGCACCCCATCTCTTGCGGGGAAATCGCGGACACGAACGCGGGCAGTCAGATGGCTCGCACAATCAGGGCTTTCGTTTCGTGGCTGAGCGCGGCGCGCGCGGCTTGGGAAGGTACGCGGCGCGGCCACGCACCTCACCCAGACTGATCCGCATCACGACGGTGCGGAACGGAACGGGATCGTCCTCGGCCAGCGTCTCGGGGATCAATCGTCTGAGCGAGCGGATAGCTCGGTCGCGCGAACGCTGCTCCTCTGGTGATCCGACGAGATCCGCGCGATGGACCGTCCCGTGGACGACGACGCTTCGCCACGAGAAGAGTCCGTCAATTTCGTCAACCTCGAGCGCGACCCACTGGTGGTGCGCGAGGGTCGAGACCTTTGTTCCGGGCGACGTGCGCACATAGAGCCATCCGTCACCAAGGACGTAGTGAATCGGCTCAATGTCGACCCGGTCGTGCAGCGTGTACGCAAGCCGCGCGACGTAGTTCCGCGCCAACAACTCCTCGATCTCGAATGGATCGAGATCGCGAAAGCGTGGACGCGCGGTCTTCGACGGCGTGCTGCGGGAAATCTTCTTGGCTGACGGTCTGGCCATGCGCACTCCCTGCGGATGCGGTTACTCCCCTGCGAATGCAAGCTCGCGCCCGAACCCGGTGTTGGCTGTCAGCGTTGTTCCGCGCCGGCTGTCAGGGAACCCGCTGATAGCGATGGGCGAGCCGGGCCGGAGCCCGGGTGAATCTGCCCGGTTCAGCGTGCTGCGCTCGGCAACGTCAGACAAAACGTGGAGCCTGCGCCCGGGTGACTCTCGCCCGTTAGATCGCCGCCAATGCCGCGCGCCAAATTGCGACTGATCGTGAGTCCAAGCCCCGTTCCTTCAACGCGCGTAGTGTGCGCAGCGTGCACCTGCACGAACGGCTCGAAGATCTCCTGGAGACGGTCGGCAGCAATCCCGACACCGGTGTCACGCACCGCGAGACGCACTTTCCCCATCTCAGGGGCGAGCACGCCATCGATGCGTACGACCCCATCGCGTGGCGTGAACTTCGCCGCGTTCGAGAGCAGGTTGAGCAGAATCTGCTGTACCTTGTCCCAATCGGCGTACGCGGCGAGCGCCGCTGGAACTTCCACCTCGAACCGCAACGATCGCTCGGCTAACTGCGGCTCGATCATCGGCAGCACGGCGTCGACCACCTCGCGAAGCGAGATCACTTGCGCATCGTATTCGACGCGACCCGCCTCGATGCGCGCGAGGTTGAGGACTTCGTTCACCAGTCGCAGCAGATGGCGCTGGCTGCGCGCGATGCGGCCGAGTGCCTCAGTCTGTGCTTCGGTAACCGGGCCGTGGATGCCGAGCTCGAGCAGCTGGGCATATCCGCCGATGGCGTTGAGCGGCGTCCGCAGCTCATGACTCATCATCGCCAGAAACTCGCTCTTGGCGCGGTTCGCGTTCTCGGCGATCGCGCGTTGGCGGTCGAGCTCCTCGCTACGATCGAGCAGCTCGTCGTTGGTGACGCGTAGCTCTTCGCTCTGCGCCTCGAGCTCGGCCGCTTGCTCCTGGAGTTGCAGCTGAATCAGCTCGAGCTCGGCCGCTTGCCGCTCCAGCTTGTCGTTCGCCTCCTCGACGCGACGGCGGTGCTCGTCGGAGATGGCCTGTGCTTCCTCGGCCGTCTTCTTGGCGCGCAGCAGCGCGTCCTCGAACTTGCGCCGCTCCACCAAGCGCAGCACCACGCTCTCGGTGACCCACTCGCCTTCGCGCCGGCGGCGTACCGCGTTGGCGAGTACGGCGACGTCGGTTCCATCCTTCGCGCGCAGAACCAGAAAGATTTCCTCCGCGCGTCCGTGCAGTCGCAGCAGTGGAAAGAGATGCGTCTGGTAGAACACGCGGCTGCCGACGGTGAAGATCGATTCGACGTGCCGGCCTTCCAGCTCGGCGCGCGCATAGCCGAGCATGTCGAGCAGCGTCGCGTTCAGTGCGCGGAGCGTGCCGTCGTCGGCGAAGGAGACGAAGCCGCATGGCGCCTGGTCGAGCCGCGCACCGAGGCCGGAGTCGGCGAGCGAATGATCCGTCTCTTTCGCATCGCTCGTCACTTGCTTCGTCCTTCCTCCAGGTACGCGCGCATGATGGCGATCGTCTCCTCGGGATGGCTCATGTGCGGACAATGTCCCGTGGCGCGCAGCACTCGCAGCGTGCTGCCGGGGAGCTGGCGCTCGAGGTAGTCTCCGACCGCGAGCGGCGCGATGATGTCGTCGGAGCACTGCATGACGAGCGACGGCGTGCGCACCGCCGCGAGATCCGCGCGATTGTCGGCGAAGAATGTCGCCTCGGCGAAGCGTCGCGCGATGACGGGATCGGTCGAGCAGAAGCTCGCCTCGAGCTCTTCGCTCAGCTCCGGCCGCTCGGCGTTCTTCATGATCGCCGGCGCGAGGAAGTTGGCCCAGCCGATGTAATTCTTCTCCATCGTCTCCAACAGGCCCTCGATGTCCGCGCGCTCGAAGCCGCCCGTGTACTCGGGGAGATCGTTGATGTAGCGCGGTGATGGGCCGATCATGATCAGGCGCGCGAAGCGGTCCGGCTCGCGGTTCGCCGCGAGCACGCCGACCATGCTGCTCACCGAGTGCCCGACGAAGATGACGTCGTGCAGGTCGAGCGCGTGGATGACGTCGAGTACGTCTTGCGCGTATCCGTCGAGGCTGGTGTAGCGCTCCGCATCGTACGCCGACAAGTCCGACTTGCCCGATCCGACATAGTCGAACAGGACGATGCGATAGTCGTCGGCGAAGGCCGGTACCACGAACCGCCACATGTGCTGGTCGCAACCGAAGCCGTGCGCGAACAACATCGGCTGCGTCCCGCTCCCGAAGACTTTCACGTTGTTGCGTGTGATGATCGCGTCGTCCATTCCCTTCTCCTGAATCGCAAAGCGTTGAATGCAGAAGTATCGCCAGATCATGGTCTCGCGGTAGTCCACGAGCTTCGACCCGTATTGCCGTTGCGCGGCCGATCGCCGAGAGAGATAAAAACGCCGAGGTCGCGGAGCGATGGAAGCTGAGCTATTACACGGCGCGCAATTACGGCGAGCAGGTGATGCTCAAGCTCGGCGCGTCAAACCCGTCAGTGGGGCCCCTGCTCTTCGAGTCGGCGTAGCGTCGGGCGCTATCGAGGCTATGCTGATGGACTGAAGTGCGCGACGAATGTTTCCATGAGAGCGCGTTAGAATGACAAACCATATGGTCTGGCGTTACTCACGCTCGGGCCGTGTCAAGGATGCCGCGGATCCCGTCAGGCAGCGTGCTTGGCGTCGCGGCTTGTCGTGGGCTCGACGATGATGACGCTGTGCCCCAGCTCGCCCATCGCGCCGGCGAGCTCGGTCGCCTCGCCGCCATGATAGGCTTGCTCGCCGTGCTCGCTCCAGTCGACGCTCGCCAACTCGTCGGAGAGCGACACCCGCATCCCCATCACCGCGCGAAGCGCGGCGAGAATCGCGGCGGTGACGACGCCCGATAGCGCGACGGTGACGAGCACCGCGATCGCCTGCACGCCGAGCTGGCCTACGTTGCCCGCGAGGAGTCCATCACCGCCCGCCGCGTTCACGACTTTCGTCGCGAACACGCCGGTGAGCAGCGCTCCGACGATCCCCGCGACGCCGTGACACGCAAACACGTCGAGCGCATCATCGACGCGCGTCTTGCCGCGCAGGTGGATGGCGCCGTAACTCGCGCACGCGGCGATGGCGCCGATCGCGAGTGCTGCGCGCGGCGTCACGAATCCCGCCGCGGGAGTGATGCCGACGAGTCCCACGATTGCGCCGGTCGCCGCGCCAACGGCAGTCGTGCGGCGCGTACTCAGAAAATCGACGAACATCCATATAGTGAGCCCGGCGGCGCCAGCGGCCTGTGTGGTTGCGAGCGCGTTGGCGGCGACGTCGGATGCGCCGAGCGCGGACCCGGCGTTGAATCCGAACCAGCCGAACCAGCCGAGGCTCGCGCCGAGGAGCGCGAGCGGGACGTTGTGCGGCACGAGCGCGGCGCGCCCCACTTCACGGCGCCGGCCCAGCATGATCGCCGCGACGAGCGCCGCGGTACCCGCACTCACGTGCACCACCGTTCCGCCGGCGAAGTCGAGTGCGCCGAGCGTGTGCAGCCAACCGGTCGCGCCCCAGACCCAGTGCGCCAGCGGATCGTAAACGAGCGTCGTCCACGCCACGGCGAACGCCATGAACGCGGGAAAGCGCATGCGCTCGACTACGGCACCGGCGATCAGCACGACGGTGATGGCGGCGAACATCCCCTGGAACATCGCGAACGCGACGTGTGGAATGGTCGCGGCGTACGCGGCGTTCGGCACCGCGCCGACATTTGCCAATCCCCACCACGAAAGCCCGCCGACGAGCGCTGAGCCCGGGGCGAACGACAGCGAGTAGCCGACCAGCACCCACTGCACCGTGACGACGCCGAGCGCGCCGAGCGACATCATGCAGGTGTTGAGCACGCTCTTCGCCCGCACGAGCCCGCCGTAAAAGAGCGCGACGCCGGGAATCATGATCATCACGAGCGCGGTGCTGATGAGCACCCAGGCGGTGTCGCCGGCCGAGACGGTCGGCGTGTCGGGCGCCATCATGCGCTCTCTCCGGCGGGTACACCCGTCGACCCGATGCGCTCTTCGCGGAGCTCGTCGCGCGCCCGCCGCTGCACTTCGCTCGCCGTGACCGGCGTCAACGCATCGGTGTCGCGCTCGGTGCGGATGCGGATCACGCGCTCGAGAGGTTGCACGAAGATCTTGCCGTCTCCGACGGTGCCGGTGCGCGCCGCGTTCACGATGGCATCGATCGTCACCTCCACGAAGGGCTCCGAGACGGCCATCTCGATCTTGACCTTGTCGCGGAAGTCGAGGACGAGGGCGGAGCCGCGATAGTGCTCGACCACTTCGCGCTCGCCGCCGTGTCCGCTGACGCGCGAGAGGGTCATGCCGGTGACGCCGACGCGAAAGAGCGATTCCTTCACGGCCCGGAGCCGTTCGGGTCGGACGATGGCGGTGATGAGCTTCATCGGATCGGTTCCAGGCTGCGTGTCGGGAGCGGTGCGGCGTCCATCGGCTTTTCGCACGGTAGCAGTGCTATCCTCGCTTGTCAAACAATTCATGCATATCGAGCAAGAAACCGCTTACAGAAATCACGCTAATACGAATTATCTGACACAAATGGCGGTGCAGTCTTGCAATATGAGCAGAATCAGTGTTACACTTGACAACCGCCGAGTGACGCGCGCCTCACGGACCAATCCGACAACCGCCATGCCGTCGCCAGATCGATCTCACGCCTCGAAGAGGAAGTTCTGGAACCGGAGCTCTT
Organism: Gemmatimonadota bacterium; assembly: GCA_030948535.1. Lineage (GTDB taxonomy): Bacteria > Gemmatimonadota > Gemmatimonadetes > Gemmatimonadales > Gemmatimonadaceae > JALZAE01. Next base: position 9,157 of record JALZAE010000225.1, read on the forward strand.
CTCGGAGATCTGGCTAGGCCGCGCGCGAAACCGTTTCGCAATGAGCCCGCCCGATCTCTCGATCGAGCGGGCTCGTATTGCAGTGTCTCGTCACCCACCGGGATTTGACATGACTCAGTCGACCGAACGCGCAAGCGCCCATCCCCTCGACCAGGTCTCGCTCGGCAAGATCGTGCAGATTCGCGAGCGCCTCCTCGCCGCACAGGCGCAGGGCCGCACCGTGTTCCGCTTCGAGTCTGGTGATCCGAGCTTTCCCCCCAGTCCGCATGTAGTAGACGCGCTGCTCGCCGCCGCTTACGCCGGACGAACGCACTACGTGCCGAACAATGGCATTCCCGAGCTGCGGAGGGCACTCGCGCAAAAGGTCGTCGTGAAGAACGGGATCGCGGGCGTGCGGGATGAGGACATCTTCGTCACCAACGGCGCGATGCACGCACTCTTCGCCACGTTTTCGGCGCTCCTGGTCGCCGGCGACCAGGTCATCATCCCCGATCCCATGTGGACCGAAGTCGCCGAGAACATCAGACTCGCCGGCGGCGTGACAGTCGGCGTGAACCTCGGCCGCGAGAATCGCTACGCGTACCGCCCGGAGGAGATCGAGGCGGCCATCACACCCCGCACCGTCGCGATCTTTCTCAACACACCGCACAACCCAACGGGCGCCGTGATCCCGCGGGACGTCCTGCTCGAGATCGTCGACATCGCCGAACGGCACGACCTGTGGATCGTCTCGGACGAGGCCTACGAGGATGTCGTCTTCGCGCCGAACAGCCATGTGTCAGTCGGCGCGCTCGCTGGCGCGCACGCCGATCGCGTCATCACGATCTTCTCCTTCTCGAAGAGCCACGCCATGAGCGGGCTCCGCACCGGATACATCGTCACCCGCGATCCGCTGCTCCGCTCCCGACTCCCCAAGCTGCTTCGATGCACCATCAACGGGGTGAACTCGCTTTCCCAATGGGCCGGCCTCGCAGCGCTCAGCGGCGGCGACGAGTACGCCGAAATGATGCGGGCCGAGTACCGCACGCGCCGCGACCTCATGATGGATGCACTGCGCGACATTCCGGGACTGCGACCGGTCGAGCCGGCCGGCGCCTTCTTCATCTGGTGCGAACTCGACTCCTCGCTCTACGAGCGGTTGGAAGTTCGCGACGCCGATGCGCTCTCGGCATCACTCGCCGAGCAGGGGATCGGCAGCGCGCCCGGCGACGCCTTCGGCATCACGTGCACGGATGCGCTGCGATTCTCCTTCAGCTGTGACACCGAGATGGTGCGCGCCGGCGCGGCCGCGCTGCGGGAGGCGCTGCTATGACCTCGTTACTTCGCGTCGCGCTCGGAGAATACGACACCGGGTTTCACACGCCGGCCCGATCGCTCGCGCGCGCGGCCGATCTCGTTGCACGCGCCGCCAGCGCCGGAGCGCGCTTGGTGGTATTGCCCGAGACCTGCGTCACCGGCTTCACGATGGAGCCGGCGCGATTCGCCGAGGACGAAGGAGGCGCGCACTCGCGCGCCTTGGCGGGACTCGCGTGCGAGCACGGGGTCTGGATCATCGCGGGACTCGCGCGCCGCTCCGACGATGCGCGGAGCACCGCCGCCGATCTTCCCCGCGCCGGCGTCACCAACAGCGCCGTGTGCATCGACCCCAATGGGCGCGAGGTCGGCGTGTATCACAAGCAGCGCCTCTTCTCGTACGGCGGAGAGCACGAGCAGTACAGCTCCGGCAATCGCCCGACCATCATCGCGATCGATGGCCTTCGCGTGAGTCCGTTCATCTGCTACGACCTTCGCTTTCCCGAGCTCTTCCGCGCGGTCGCTCCCGACATCGACGTGATCGTGGTGATCGCGAACTGGCCGGCGGTGCGGCGCGCCCACTGGGACGTGCTCGTCCGCGCCCGCGCGATCGAGAATCAGTGCTTCGTGGTTGCGGTCAACCGCATCGCCGAGGGTGGCGGCATCGAATACGACGGCGGCTCGGTCGCCTACGACCCGTGGGGCGAGCGAATCGATACTACTATAGAAGGAGAATCCCCTCGCATCGTCGCGCTCGACGTGCGCCGCGTCGCCGAGACGCGTGCGCACTACCCATTTCTAGCGGATCTCAACGAACGCATGCCGTCCCGCCGCGGCCATCTCCAGAAGGTCGGCCAACCACCACATCTGCCGGATCTGCGGGCGGCATTGTGACGGTACCGGGTGTAAGCGAGAGCCGCCGCCTGGCCATTCTCGTCACGGATGACGTCGACGCAGAAGGGCTGGCGGTGCTTCGGGCGGAGCCGCTATTCGACGTGCGTGAGGTGCCGACACTCGCGCCCCCCGAGTTGTTGGGGATCATCCCCGATTACCACGCCGTGGTCGGGCGCAGCGCGACACGCATCAACGCCGAGCTGCTGCGGCGAGGCGTCCGGCTGCGCGTCGTGGGGCGTGCAGGGGTCGGCACCGACAACATCGATTTGCCGACCGCCACCGCGCTCGGAATAGCGGTGATCAACGCGCCGGCCGGAAACACGATCGCGGTCGCCGAGCTGTTCTTCGGCGCGCTGATCGGTCTGCTGCGAAAAATCCCCGAGGCCGTGGCGTCGATGCGCGGCGGACGCTGGGATCGCTCACGGCTCCTGGGCGCCGAGCTCAAGGGACGGACCCTCGGCGTCGTCGGCATGGGACGCATCGGGGCCGAAGTGGCCCACCGGGCGACCGCCTTTGGCATGACGGTGTTGGCGTACGACCCGTACGTGAGCGACGAGCGCTTCACGCGCCGCGGCGTGCGGCGCATGCCGACCCTCGAGTCGCTTCTTTCGGACGCCGATGTGGTCACGGTGCATACGCCGCTGACCGACGAGACGCGCAGCCTCATCGGGGCGTCCGAGTTGGCGCTCCTCCGGCCAGGCGCCGTTGTCGTGAACATGGCGCGCGGCGGCATCGTCGACGAGTCGGCGCTGACTGAGGCGCTCGCGACCGGTCGGATCGGCGGCGCGGTGCTGGACGTCTACACGACCGAGCCCCTTCCGCCGGCATCCCCGCTGCGCACGCTCCCAACCGTCGTGCTCACGCCGCATCTCGGCGCATCCACCGGAGAGGCGCAGCGCAACGTGGCGGTCGATGTCTGCATCGCGGTGCGCGATGCACTGCTCACCGGCGAGCTGTCGAAGACGATCAACATTGCCGACGCCGTGACGTCGTCGTGGCCGGAAGTGCAGCCCGCCATCTTCCTCGCCCGGCGCGCCGCGGCGGTTGGGCGCGCGGTGCTGGCGGAGCAGGGCGGGCGCGCGGTGCTGCGCATCGCCGTGCGCGTGAGCCCGGAGCTCGGGCCGGTCGCCAAAATTCTCTTGTCGGCCGCGGCCGCGGGCGCGCTCGAGGGCGTCATCGACGAGGAGCGGCTCAATCTCATCAACGCGACGACGCTCGCCGAGGCGCGCGGGATCGAGCTGTCGGACTCGGTGAGCGCGGAGCCCGGACAGCCGCACGCCTTGCAGGTGAGCCTCACGAGCAGCGGAAAGGAGATCACGATCGCCGGCGTCGCGCCACCGGGCGCGATCGCGCCGCGCATCACGCAAATCGGCGAATTTCACGTCGACATCTCGCCTCGGCAGTCGCTGGTGATTCTCACGAACAACGATGTGCCGGGCGTGATCGGCCGCGTCGGCACGGTGCTCGGTGACGCCGGGGTAAACATCGCCGAGTATCATCAAGCGCGTCTCGCGCGCGGCGGCGAAGCGCTGGCAGCGATCGCCATCGACGGCGCGGTCGGCGAAGAGGTGCGGCAGCGACTGCTCGCGGTGCCCGATGTCCGCTCGGCGGCGGTCGCCATCTTCCGCGATGGATGAGCTAGCGCTCTCGCGCGCGCCGACGGATGGCGCGGGCATCGCGCGCGCGGGAGCCGCGATCGAGCGCGATATCGCGGTCCGCACCGCGTACGCGCGCGATGCGTCGGGGCTCGAGCTTATTCCGGAGGGCGTCGCGCGTCCGACGACGGCGGGCGATGTCGTCGGTCTCATGCGCGAAGCCGGCGCGTCGGGCACGGCGATCACTCCGGCCGGCGGACAGACGAGCACCACCGGCGCATCGATCACCGATCGCGGCCTCCTCGTCTCAT
>JALZAE010000248.1 GCA_030948535.1 Gemmatimonadota bacterium
CTTCAGCACTTCCTCGACGAAAAATGGATTTCCTTCCGTCAGGCTATGCAGCCCGTCGACGAACGCCGACCCGAACGACGCGTCGGCACCGAAGATGGCGCGCAGCATGGCCGCGCACTCGGGTGCATCGAGCGGACGCAGCGCGATCTCGGACGCACACCGCGCGCGATCGAAGTCGGCGAGGAGCCGCGCGAGCCGTGGACCAACCTCATCGCTCCGAAACGTCAGCGCGAGCGCGATGGGTTGAGGGCCAATCGAGCGCGCGAGATGCAGCACGAGATCCAGCGTCGCGTCATCGCTCCAGTGCACGTCTTCGATCACCAGCAGCAGCGGCTGCACTCTCCCCAGCGCGTGCACCGCTTCGGTGAACGAGTGAAAGAGACGCCGCCGGTCTTCCTCCGGATCGAATGCCGCTCGCGGCGGTGTGTCGGTGAAGATGGACCGCAGCTCGGGGAAGAGCGTCACCAGCTCGGGGCCGGCGGGGGCGAAGTAGTGCGCGGCAAGCGCTGGTGACGCGGTCGTGGAGAGAACGCGAACGAGATCCAGGACAGGCGCATAGGGATGCGTCCGATCGGCCTCGAAGCACGCGCCCTGGAGCGCGACGAATCCGAGAGAGCGCGCGCGCTCGACCATCGCGCGAACCAGACGCGATTTTCCTATCCCCGCTTCGCCCGAGACGAGCAGCGTGCCGCCGTGCGCGGCGCCTGCTCGCTCGAGCGTGTGGAAGACCGTTGACAGCGGCGCGGCGCGTCCGATCAGAACGGGACAGACGACGCTTTGCTCGACGAGCATGGGAGACGATCCGCGAAAGTTCCGAGGGAGGAACTGGGCCTCAGCCCCTCATCCCGTAATACTCGTCGAGGCACAGACCGAGGACGCGAGAGAGCAGTATGCCGCGCTGCTCATCGTGATCGAGCGCGCGCACCTCGGGTAAGCTGAACCACGTTTGCTTGAAGACGACCAGCAGCTGCTCCGCCCGCAGCGACTCCGCTCGCGCCTCGTCGCACAAGGCGCGCAGCGCCGCGCGCAGCTCGACGCAGGCAGCGAGCTTCTCGCTGTCCAGCGTCTGCGGATCACCGGCCCCGCGTAGCGGGCCGAGCGCCTCGACACTTCGTGGCGTCCGGCGGCTGAGCGGCTGCTCCTGCCCCAACGCGCGCAACGCCGCGCGGAAGAGATCCACGGTTGCGGCGGATGGAAACGCGGCCGCACTCAACGCACGCTCTCCATGCATAAGGTCGCCCTTGCAGCGAGGTCAAAGGGAGACGCGGCTGGCGTAGCCCAACAAGTGATGGTCATCGCGGGGAGTGCGGCGTGCAGCGCATCGCTACCGGAGGCTTGAACGTGAGACGGGCGCGAGTGCGGACGCTACATCGATTACGTCGCGGCGCGGCGTCCAGTATGGCAGGCTAGCCCAAGTTTTCAGAATCGGCAAGAGAGCGGGCGCGGATTCTCTCCGATCGGATCAGTGGCCGAATGTTTGCACCCCGCCGGGTGGGGAGGCGCATCGTCGAACGCCGCCTCTAACGGTTAAACGCCCGGCGTAAACGCACTCGATCGGTCCCTCGCTCAGACGACTCACCGAATGAAAGACCGGATAGGACGAATCGTACTGGTGATTGCCGCGGACGCCGTGATTGGCGCCTTCCTCGGCATCCTCGTCGAGCTGGCGGGCGATCGGCCGCGCTTCGGCGCGCACCGCGAAAGCGTGGGCGACGCCATCCGGCGCGTCAAGGCACCGGTCGTCCTTCTCGATTGCGATCACGATGCCGCGTGCGAAGATCACGCCTACGCTGCCGCCGAGGAAGTCGGCAGCGAAATCGTGGTGTTCGGCCACGAAGATGATCGCGAGCGCATCGAGCGGATGGCGAACGAGCGCGATGTGTATCAGATGTCGCTGCCCATCGCTCCAACGGAGCTGGTCCGGCTTTTGGATGAGGTGTTGGCGGCGTAGCTTCCGGGGCATGATGCGACAGCGCGCTCGCGGAATGCTTCCTCTCGGACTCGCAGCTCTGCTCACCGCCGGAGCGGGCAAGGCGACGCCACCCGCGCAACCGCCCGCAACGGTGAAGCTCTATCTCATGGACTGCGGAACGATTCGCATCGCTGATCCCGGGCGCTTCCAGTTGAAAAAGGAGGAAGTCGCCGCGCTGGATTTCTCGGTCTCGTGCTATCTCGTCGTTCATCCGAAGGGAACACTGATGTGGGATGTGGGCGCGGTTCCCGACGCGGCCTGGATGCCCAGCAACGCTCCGGTGACTGCGCACCTCGTACTGGCCGACTCACAGAAGCGCGACGTCGTTGTCCGCACGCCGCTGCGGGCGCAATTGGCCGCCATTGGCGTCGACCCCGCGCGCGTCACCTACTTGGCGCTCTCCCACCTTCACTACGATCACACGGCCAACGCCAATGACTTTGCGTCGGCGACGTGGCTCGTGCGCCGGGCGGACCGCGACGCGATGTTCGCGCCGGTGCCGCCGGCGTTCACGCAACCGTCGACGTACTCGGCGCTCCGGCAAAGCAAGGTGATCCTTCTCCGCGAGGATGATCATGACGTCTTTGGCGATGGCACCGTGATCATCAAGGCGGCGCCAGGCCACAGTCCCGGTCATCAAATGCTGTATCTCGAATTGGCGCAGACCGGTCCGGTGCTGCTATGCGGCGACCTCTACCATTATCCGGAAGAGCTCACGCTCAACCGCATGCCGACCTTCGAGTTCGACTCGGCGCAGACGCGCGCGGCGAGAATCGCGACCGCGGCATTTTTGAAGCGGACCGGTGCGCAGCTCTGGATCCAGCACGACCTCCTGGGCAACAGCCGGCGTCGGAAAGCGCCGGCGTATTACCAGTAGGCGCGCGGCAGTCCGATGCGCCAACACGTAAACGTGCGGGCTGCATCGGCAGCCGATCGGGAGTTCATCCTCGGCTTGGTGCCGCGGCTGCGCGCGTTCGGCCCGACATCCCTCCGACCGCTCGCCTCGCTGGACGACGCCGAGCGATTCGCGCTGCAGCGGGCGCTCGACGAGCCCGCACCGGAGACGTCGTTGCTCGTCGCCGAGCTCGAGGACCTCGGGCGGGTGGGCGTCGCATTCGGCGAGACCGCGACCGACTACTTCACGCACGAGCGCCACGGCCACCTGGCGATCCTGATGGTCGCGGAGCCGGCCGAGGGACGCGGTGTCGGACGCGCGCTGCTGGGCGCGATCGAGACTTGGTCCGCGTCCCAGAATCATCGCTTCATCACGCTCAACGTGTTCGCCGCGAACGGGCACGCGCGCGAAGTCTACGAGCGTGCCGGATATTCGCCCGACACGATCCGGTACGCGAAGGAGCTGCGAGGCAACCCGGCGCCGTCCTAGCGCTGTCCTCGCGCGGCGACGAACGAGCGCACCGCCGCCGCGGATGCGTCGATCGCGGCGAGCATATCCGCCTCGGACATTGGCTTGTCGCTGAGGGCGGCGA
>JALZAE010000293.1 GCA_030948535.1 Gemmatimonadota bacterium
CCGCCGCCACGGCCGCCGCGAATCCGTCCGCGGGAGGTGTTGCCGGCGGCATCTCGGCGGAGCCGACCGATCGCACCGATGCCGCCGCGCGCGCCGTCGCGGCGGCAAGATTCATTCGCCGCGCCAACCCAACCGATCCGACGGCCTATCTCATCCTTCGCGCGCTGCGCTGGGGCGAGTTGCGGGCGAGCGGTAACCCGCCCGATCCGCGCGTGCTCGATGCGCCGCCGAGCGCGGCGCGCATGCAGCTGCGCGCGCTGCTCCTCGACGCGAAGTGGCCCGAGCTCCTCGACGCCGCCGAGACGCTGATGGGAACGCCCGCCGGCCGCGGCTGGCTCGACATCCAGCGCTACGCGCTCACCGCGTGCGAAGCGCTCGGCGCCGACTACGAGCGCGTGGCCACTGCGCTGCGCGATGAGCTACGGCTGGTGCTCGCCGCGGTGCCGGCGCTTCCGGAGATGAGCTTGATGGACGATCTCCCGACGGCGAATCCCGAGACGCGCGCGTGGTTGGCGCAATTCGCATCGGACGCCACGGCGGCGGCGGTGGAGTCTGGTGCCGCGGCGTCCGCGCAGCGCCAATCGTCATCCGCGAATGGCGACGGGCGCGACAAAGTGTTCGAGCGCGCGTCGAGCGAAGCACGCGCCGGGAATCCGCAGAAGGCGATGGAGCTGCTCAAGCGCGAGCTCGAGCGCGAGCAGAGCCGGCGCGGCCGGTGGCTTCGTCAGGGACAGCTCGCCAGCATCATGGTCGATCACGGATTGTCGCAGGTTGCCGCGCCAATCCTCGAGGAGCTGGTGCTGTCGATCGAGGCGCACCGGCTGGAGGAATGGGAGGCGAGCGAAGTGGTGGCGCAGCCCCTCACGCTCCTCTATCGCTGCCTCGAGAAGCTCGAGGGCGACGCCGCGCGCCGGCATGAGCTCTATCTCAGGATCTGCCGGCTCGATCCGATGGCGGCGATCGGCTTCGGCCAACAGTAGCCGATGGCGAAGACGGAGCTCGAGCAGACGGTACAGCAATCGCTGATCGACCGGCTGGCCGACGACGAGCCGAGCTCGAGCGCCGAGCCGCCGATGAATCGCGCGCAGTCCGTGCGCGAGCTCAAGGCATCGCTGCGCCGCGATCTCGAATGGCTGCTCAACACGCGGCGCACGAACGTGCCGCTTCCAGATGGGACATTCGAAGTCGAGCGCTCGCTCATCCGTTACGGGTTACCGGACATCACCTCGATGAGCAAGGACGACGCGGCCGAGCACGTGCGGCTGCTGCGCGGCGTGGAAGAAGCGATTGTCAGGTTCGAGCCCCGCCTCGCCAACGTCCGCATCGCGCTCGTGCCCGGCCCCGAAGGACGGCGCCGCGAGCTGCATTTTTTGATCGACGCCATGCTGCGCATGGATCCGTCGCCGGAGCACATCGTCTTCGATACGGCGCTCGAGCTCGGCACTGGCGAAGTTCAGGTGAAGGGAGAAGGCAGTGCGGGATGACCTGCTGTACATCTACGAGCGTGAGCTGACGTTCCTCCGCCGCATGGGGGCGGAATTCGCGCGCGAGTATCCGAAGGTCGCGGCGCGCTTGCAGATCGAGCCGACCAAGTGCGAGGACCCGCACGTCGAACGGATGCTCGAGGCGTTCGCGCTACTCGCCGCGCGCGTGCACCTCAAGCTCGACGATGATCTGCCGGCGGTGAGCGAGGCGTTGCTGAACGTCATCTATCCGCACTACATCCGGCCGATCCCCTCGATGAGCACCGTCGAGATCGCGCTCGACCCGGAGCAGGGAAAGTTGACGACGGGCCTCGCCGTGCCGCGCGACTCGGTGCTCTACTCGCGTCCCGTGAGCGGCGTGCCGTGCAAGTTCCGCACGTGCTACGACACGACGCTTTGGCCGGTCAACATCGCCGGCGCACAGTGGACCACCCCCGATCGGCTCAAGCCGCCGGTGCGCGCCGCCGACGCGACGGCCGCGCTGCGCATCGACCTCAAATGCCTTCCCGATGTCCGCTTCGATGCGCTCACGCTCAAGACGCTGCGCCTGCACATCGCCGCCGAGTCGACACTGTCGTACGCGCTGTACGAGCTGCTGTGCAACAACTGCGTGCGCGTGTTGGTCCGCGAGCCGGGCAAGGCGAGAACGATCACGCTTCCCGCGACGGCGCTGACGCCGGTCGGATTCTCCGCCGACGAAGGGATGCTGCCGTTCCCCGGCCGATCGTTTCAGGCGTACCGGCTGTTGCAGGAATACTTCGTCTTCCCCGACAAGTTTCTCTTTCTCGACATCGCCGGCTTCGATGAAGTGCGCGCGGCGGGATTCGGCGCGGACGTCGAGCTCGTCTTCCTCATCTCGCCGTACGAGCGCGCCGAGCGGCGGCAGGTGCTCGAGGCCGGCGTCGACGCGCGCACCTTCAAGCTCGGCTGCACGCCGATCGTCAATCTGTTCGGACAGACGTCGGAGCCGGTGCTGCTGACGCAGCGGACGCCCGAGTATCTCCTCGTCCCCGACGCCCGTCGGCGGCTGACGACGGAGATCTTCTCGGTCGACGAGGTCGTGGCGGTGTCGCCCGGATCGCCGGAGACGATCAAGATCGAGCCACTCCACGCGCTGCGGCACGCCGCCGATGGCGCGGCGCCGGCGATCTTCTGGTCGTCGACCCGGCGGCCGGTGGGATGGCGCACGGATGATTCGAGCGAGGTGTCGCTCGCCTTCTTCGATCGGTCGCAGCGCACGATGCATCCCGACGCCGATGCCGTCACGGCGCGTCTCACGTGCTTCAACGGTGATCTGCCGAGTCGCTTGCCCTTCGGCTCCGATGCCGGCGACTTCGAGCTCGAGGGCGGCGGGCCGATCCTCGCCGTGCGTGCGCTCGTGAAGCCGACGCAGGTCGTGCAGCCGCCGCTCGGCAAGCCACAATTGTGGCGGCTGATCTCGCAGCTCTCGCTCAACTATCTCTCGCTCGCCGATGGCGGCGTGGATGCGCTGCGCGAGCTGCTTCGCCTGCACAACTTCGCCGACAGCGAGTCGGGCGAGCGAAACGTGCACGGACTGCTGTCGGTGAAGAGCGCGCCGACCTTCGCGCAGGTGTCGACCGAGCACGGGCTCGGCTTCGCGCGCGGCCGGCGCATCGAGCTCGAGCTGGACGAGGACGAGTTCACCGGCGGCGGCGCGTATCTCTTCGCGTCGGTGCTCGACCATTTCTTCGGACTGTACGCGTCGATGAACAGCTTCACCGCGCTCACCGCGCGCACGACGCAGCGCCGGCAGCCGATGCGCAGCTGGGCGCCGCGCGCCGGCTGGAGACCGCTCGCGTGAGCGCGACGCGCGAGATGGCGATGGAGCCGGCGTCGGCGCGGATGGATGACGTCGCGCGCATGCTCGGCGACACGCCGTGGTTGTTCGATTTTTTCCAGGCGGTGCATTTGCTCGAGCAGCTGTCGCCGGAGCGCGCGCCGGTGGGCGGCTTCGGCGATCCGGCGAACGAGACGGTGCGCTTCGCCGCGGCCGCGTCGATCGCCTTCCCGCCGAGCGAGATCGCGGCGCTGACGCAGAGCCCGGACGAGCCGGCGCGGATGACGGTGAATTTCATGGGGCTCACCGGGCCGCAGGGGGTGTTGCCGCTCGTCTACTCGACGCAGCTGATCGAGCGCGTGCGCGCGCGCGACGACACGATGCGCGCGTTCTTCGACATCTTCAATCACCGGCTCATCTCGCTCTTCTATCGCGCGTGGGTGAAGCATCGCGAGCTCGACGCGATCGATGCCGACCGCCGCGATGCGCCGCTCACCCGGCACGTGCTCGAGGCGACCGGGCTTGGCGATCCCGAGCTGCGGCGCCGCGTCGGTGTGCCGGCCGAGGTGATGGCGTTCTACAGCGGATTGTTCGCGCTGCGCACGCGGCCGGCCGCCGGACTCGAGCAACTGCTCGGCGACTACTTCGCCGTGCCGGTGACGGTGGAACAATTCATCGGGGCGTGGTATCCGATCGAGCGCGACGCGCAGTGCGCGCTCGGGGACGAGCGCGACAGCTCGACCCAGCTCGGGATGGGCGCGGTGGCCGGCGACGAGATCTGGGACCAGCAGGGACGCATCCGCATCCGCATCGGTCCGCTGGCGCGGCGCCAGTACGATGCATTTCTGCCGACGGGCAGCGCGCTCGCCGAGCTGCGCGCGCTCGTGCGATTCTACACGTCGGAGGATCTCGACGTCGACGTGCAGCTGGTGCTGGCGCGCGACGAGGTCCCGCCCTGCATCATCGGCGG
>JALZAE010000335.1 GCA_030948535.1 Gemmatimonadota bacterium
CGGCGGAAGATCATGATCGAACGCGATCAGCCGGCGGCGTGGCGCCGGACGTAGTCGATCGCCATTCGCGCGTAGTCCGGATTCCGCAGGCCGATCTCGCCGGCCAGCGCCAGCGCATCTTCCGGCGTGCGCCCCTCATCGAGAACGAGGAAGGGGAGCATCACTCCGCCGACGCGGTTGGCGCTCTGGCAGTGCACGACGATCGGCCGCTTCTCCCGATCCTTCAGGAGCTCGCGCACCCGGTCGAATGTGGCGTCCACGAGCGTCTCCGGCGTGACGGGAAGCGTTACGTACTCCATTCCCGCGCGCTCGACCGCGGCGCGCTCGTCGTAGCCACGTTGCTCTTGCGGCGCGCGCAGGTCCACGATCACTCGATAGCCCGCTTTCGCAAGCTGATCGACCTGCGCCTCACTCATCTGTCCGGCGGTCGCCACACCGTCGAGTGGTGCCCCGCCGTAGGGAAGGGCGCGCGCCAACGCGGCGGCTTGTTCAGAATCAGTCATGCTCGCCCTCGGGTCATAGCGCGAATGTCGGTTATTAATTCGCTTCGCGGCACTGCGTCAAGTGCGGTTGCCCACTATGCTTCGCTCTCCGCGCCACCCAATTCTCGACGCTCTCCCGCATGCACCGTCGGCCCCTCGCTCTCCTGCTCGCCCTGGCCGCCGTCGCGACGACTCGGCCGCTCCCCGCGCAGTCGGTGACGCGGCCCTTTCTCGAGTGGCACACACTCGATACAAAGTACTTCGAAATCCACTACCCGACGGAATTCTCCGAGTGGACGTGGGCACTCGCCGAGCGCATCGATGCCGAGCACGATGCGGTGTCCCGTCTCGTCGGGTACGCGCCGTCCGAGCGCGTCACCGTCATTGTCGACGATCCATTCACCACGAGCAACGGCTTTGCCGTGCCCCTCCTCGACACGCCACTGATCTTTCTCTTCCCGACGCCGCCGCAGCCGTCCGATGCCATCGGCGACAGCCGCGACTGGCCGGAAGTGCTGAGCGTCCACGAGTACGCGCACATCGCGCACCTCACGCGTCCGTCGCGCGATCCGGCCGAGCGGCAGTTCTGGCGCCTGCTGCCCGTGCGCTTTTCGCCAATGTCGTATCGGTCGCCGCGCTGGCTCATCGAGGGCTACGCCACGTACGTCGAAGGCAAGCTCACGGGCACCGGTCGTCCGCACGGGGCATGGCGCGCTGCGATTCTCCGGCGCTGGGCGATGGAAGGACAGATGCCTCGCTACGCGCAGCTCAACGGCAGCAGCGAATACTTCGGCGGATCGATGGCGTATCTCGCCGGCTCGGCGTATCTGGAATGGCTCGTCGAGCGCAACGGAACAGGCGACAGCTCGCTCGTCCGCCTCTGGCGTCGCATGACCGCGCGACAGCGTCGCGGGTTCGACGAAGCATTCGCCGGCATTTTCGGCGACCCACCTGATGTGTTGTACGGGAGATTCATCGCCGATCTCACGGGAAAATCGCTCGCGGTCGATCGCCGGCTTGGCGTTGGACATGATGGCGCCATCGTGCAACATCTCAGCTGGTCGACGGGCGCGCCGGCCATTGCGGGCGGCGACTCGCTCATCGCGATCGAGCTCTTGTCGCGCACCGAGCCCTCGCGTGTCGTCGTATGGCGGGCGCGGGAGCGCGTTGACTCCGCCGCCGCGCGGAAGGCGGCCGAGCGCGCGCGCGCGCTCGATCCCGAAGACGATCCCGCGGTCGCGACCTATCCGCGGAGCAAGCGAGCTATCGCAACGCTGCGGCACGCGACGGGCTATGCGTTCACCGACCCGCGCTTCTTCGCCGACGGCCAGCGCGTGCTTCTCGCGCGCAACGTCGCTGTCGGCGACGGCACGGTGCTGCCCGATCTCTTCGTGTGGAACTGGCGCACGAACGATGTCCACCGCGTCACGCACGGCGCCTCGATCCGAAACGCCGATCCGTCGGCGGATGGGAGCTTCGCCGTCGGCGAGCGATGCACCGGCGGACGCTGCGATATCGTCCGCGTCGATCTGAACGGCGGGGAGGTGCGCCTCATCATCCGCGGCAGCGTGACGGGATCGTACTCGCGCCCTCGTCTCTCGCCCGACGGCCGCTTCATCGCGGCGTCGGTGCAGACGGGCGGCCGGTGGCGCATCGCACTCGTCACGATCGACGGCGGCACGACGAGATTCGTGGACCCTGAGGATGCCGCGAACCGATATGAGCCTGCCTTCTTTCGCGACGGGCTGGCGCTGGCGGTGACCTCTGAGGTTGGCGGCATCGCGAACATCGAGCGAATCGATCTCGCGACGGAAGCGGTGCAACCGCTGACGCGTGTCACCGGCGCCGCGCGCGCGCCCGAGCCCAGCGCGCGAGACGGTATTCTGTTTCTCTCCCTGCACGCGCGCGGCTACGACCTCCGCCGCGTTTCTCCAGACTCGGTGCGGATCGACGGCGCACTCGCCCTCGACGGCAGCCTGGCGCCGGCGATCTCGCCTCCCGTCGTCCACGCCGACAGCTTCGCGCGGGCGCGCTTGGCCGAGCCCCACGGCTATGGGTTCGGTCCTCGTGCCTGGCGCACGCTGCCGGTTGGCAGCGCGTCGGCGTCGGGCACCTTCGGCGGACTCGCCGTCTCGAACGTCGATCCCATCGGCAGACTCGACGTCATCGCGCAGGGCATCTTCGGCGATTCCTCAACGTGGCGCGGTGCGTCGGTGTCGGCCGTGTGGCACGGCACGCGCCCGTCGGCGCAAGTCGAAGGATTTTACGCGCGCGAGCGTCCATCGGCGCAGCGCGATCTTCGCGCGCTGGGCGGCGCGCTCGATGCCGAATACGCGGGCGGTGATGCGTCGCTCGAGTTTCGCCAACAGTACGAGGCGCAGTCGCACACGCTGCGCTTCGGCGCGAGCGGCGGGAGTCTTCGCGGCCCGATCATCGGACACACCACGCGCGCGCTCGGCTTCGCCGACTATCGCGGCTCGGCGCGCCAGAGTGCCGGGGGAAACGCGATCGGCGAATCGCTCGGGTTGAGCGTCGCCGGCGGCCGTACCTCCGATCGAACGTGGGTACGCGAGGTTGCCGCGGGATCGGTTGGTATCTACTCGACCGGCGTCGGACTCGGCGTGCGCGCCGATGGATCCGCGGGATGGATCGGTCGCTCGGCTCCTGCGTACGAGCAGCTCGTGCTCGGCGGCACGCGCTCGCCGCTGTTCGACGCGGCGCTGATGTCGCAGCGATTCGCGATGCCCGCGCTGCCAGTCGGCATCGCCGGAGGGCGCATGGCCGCGACCTATCGCGCCGCGATCACTGGACTCATCGTCGAGCCGTTTTTCTGGAGTGGCAGCGCGGGCGACCGTCTCAATCGCTGGCATCGCGTCGCCGGCGCGCAGGGCGACATTCTGCTCGGGCCATTTCCCTTCGTGCGATTGCCCACGGTGCGCGTCACCGCCGGTGTCGGCTATTCGTTCGACGATCCCTTCCGATATCATACGCGCGCGTGGGCGTCGATCGCGTTGCGTCCGTAATGCCGTCCGGACACAACGAGCGATTGGAGCTCCGCGTATAGTCTTTGATCTGCCCGCCAGGTCCCGCCACACCCCAGTTCGTCACGCCGCAGGAGATTTCCCCATGCGTAACACCCGCGTTGCTTTCGCATTCGCGCTCATCGTGTCGGCTACTTCTGCCGCCGCGCAATCCGGCACGAAAGCGCTCACACAAAAGGACTATGACCAGTGGCGCTCGATCAGCGGTGTCGCGCTGAGCCACGATGGCAAGTGGGCGGTGTACTCGCTCGTGCCGCAAGTTGGCGACGGCGAAGTCGTCGTCCGCGCGCTGCCGTCCGGTGCGGAGTACCGC
>JALZAE010000336.1 GCA_030948535.1 Gemmatimonadota bacterium
GAACGCGCGGTTCGTGCGGAATCTCGACATCTGATCTAGCTGAAGTGACGGATGGAAAAGGGGCGATCTCTCTCGAGATCGCCCCTTTGTCCACAGCACGGTCGCGCGGGATTACTTCGGCATCGCCGGCGCGTGTCCCGACGGCGCCGCTGGCGCCTTCGCTCCCGCTTCCGGTGCCGTGCCGAAGCGCCGGCCGAACTCACCGACAACGGCGTCTCCCGCGGCCTGCACGAGCTTCCCGACGATCGGATTCACTACCACGCTGAGCACCGTGCCGGCGACCGTGGGCGCGTTCTTCTTGAACCACTTCCAGACGTATTCCATCGTCGAGACATCGGGCTCGTCCGCGGTCACGGCGGCTTGCAGCTCCTCCACTCGCTCGAGCGCTTTCTCCTTCATCTCCGGCGGCACCTCCGCCTCGACCTGCTGGGCGAGCGCGGGCATCACCGCGGTGCGGAGATGCTCGCGCAGCTGCTCCCGGTCGGCGTCGGTCAACGACTCCTTCGTCGTGATCGTTGTCCAGCTCACGCTGTTGCGATCGCCCGCGACGAGTTGGCCGGAGGCGTCGCCCCCTATCGAGATGTTGATGCCGCCGCGCTGCGGAGTGTCTTCGCTCATTCAGCCTCCAGACTGGTTGTTGTTCTGCCGCCTGTTCATCGCGGCCGAGGATCTACACGCACGACCACCGAGGTCGTCGTCGGATAGCGCTCCGTCTGCCCATCCCAGCGCGAAGCGGTCAGGGTGAAGGTCGTGGTCGTGTCCGGGGTGACGGTCACGCAGCCCTCGCGCTCGGCCCGGAGGCCCACTCCGGCATCGATGCGCACGCGGTCGGCCCCGGCAACGTTCCAGCACAGGCGAACCGGCTGACCCGCGACCACGCGTCGCGGCTGCGCGCTGATCTTCGCGTCGATGTACGTGAGCACAGTGCCTGACGAATCTTCAGCGGGGCGTGCCGGCGATGACGTCGATTCCGCGACGGTTGGAGCGGGAGCAGGCGCGCCGACTCGGGGTGACAACGCGAAGCTCCACCACGGACTCGGTACGGAATCGGCGCCATTGCGCCAGCGCGTCACGACTCGCCAGCGGTAGCGTTCCCCGCACGCGAGCGTGAGCTCGGCGGCAGAGTCCGACGCCGATGAGGGGACGACCCCGTCCTGCGCATCGCGCATCTCCACCGCGTGGCGAGCGCCGGAGGGTGCGGCCGCCGGCACTCGCCAGCGGATCTGCACGGCCATCTTTCCACGCGCATCGCCGCACGTGATCGTGCCGCCATTTTCGGGAGCGACCAGTGTCACGGCAGATGGCCGCGCGGCAACGATTGGAGCGCGCGCAGAGTCGGTGCGCGCGACGTCGGAGGTGACAGCGCGCGTCGGCGCGTCGGGCGGCGCGGCGCTGTTCCTTGCGGCCACAGGCGGCGCGCTCGGGGGCGACGTGGGCGGTGTTGCGCTCGCGATCGCTTCCGACGAAGTCGTGGGCGTCGCGCCATCGCTCGACGAAACGCTGCGCTCATTCCTGTTGCGGGCGGCGAGCGCGGCGGCCGTACCGACGGCGGCGAGCAACAGCCCTATCACCAACAGCCGCGGCCCATAGCCGATGCGGTTGGCTGCTTTTGCCTTCGTCGCGCTCGCCGGCGGCGCGCCGATGAGCGAGAGATTGTGTCGCGTGACCTCGGCGCCCGCTTTGTCGCCAAGCCGCTCGCGCAGCGCGAGCGCCTCGGCGAGTGCGGCGCTGGCCAATGCCAAATTGCCTAGACATAGAGCCCGAGTGCCGCGCTGGTGAAATGCCCACGCTTCCGCGGCGCCATCGTTGAGGGAGCGCGCGGCGTCGAGCTGATGCGTGAGGATCTCATCCCACAGTCCCCAACGCGCGCCGAAGATGAAGCTGCTCTCCGCTCCCCGCGCGAGCCGCAATACGTCACGCGACAGGCCGGCACCGGCGCCGAGCTTCAGCGCACCGAGCACGGCCTCTCGCGACTCGATCGTCTGTCGCGCGTCGGCGGCGGGCGATAGGACGGCGGATCCGAAATGAGCCAGAGCGCGCGCCGGCAACTCGTCCGACGCTCCCGGAGCAGACGCCGATGACGCGGGAACCATCGCGCGAAACTGCGGACTCTGCGCGCGCGCCAAGAAACGGCGACTGAGCTCCTCGAG
>JALZAE010000395.1 GCA_030948535.1 Gemmatimonadota bacterium
GCCCCGCCTGCCACTCCGCGTGATGAATTTCTCCTTGAGCACCTCGATCTCGGTGCCCGCGCGTGACGTCATTTGCGACAGCTGCTTCTAGATCGCGTCCTTTGACATCGCCTGTTGCGCCTCTGGCTCCATGTGCGCGTGCAGGCTGTCGACCTGCCCCGTATAGAACCACGTCGTGTACTTGCGGCCGATGGCCATCGAGTCGGCGGGAAGTGCGCTCTTGCCCGGCTGCGCCGCGACGGGTGCGGCAACGATGAGCATAGGCAGGATGACGGCGGCGATGAGCTGCGGCTTCACGTGATGCTCCAAATGAGGGTAGCCGCCGTACGGCGCTGGTGCGCACGTGGTTTCTCGAGCGACACAATGCGGCTACCCTCGCTGGAGCGCTATGCGATCGCCGGCTCCGGCTCCTCGCGGCGACGCGCCGGACTCGATGTGCTCCGAGACTCGGCGATCCACTTCGCGACACGCTCCGCATCGCGCCCGACGCCATGGATCATCGCCGATGACATCGCGTAGAGAAAATGAGCGCCGACGAACCACAACCCCGGCACGTTGAGGGCGCGCCCTCGATCGTGTAGCACCTCTCCTTCCTCGTCGAAGATCGGCGCGTCGATCCACGACAAGCCGGGCTCGTAGCCCGTGCACCATACGACGTTCGTGACGTCGAGCACGCTGTCATCTGTAATAACCGGTTTTCCATCGCGCGTACCCGCCATTCGCGCCACGCGATGCACGCCGGCATCATCGAGCGTCCGCGCCTTCACTCGGATGAGCGGGGTACCCCGCGCGTGCTTGTTCGCACGCGCTTTTCGTCCGATCGGCGTGTCGACGGTGAGCAACCGATGGAAGATCACGCGAAACAACAGCGGCGTGAGCAGGTAGCGAGCCGCGGCGCTCTCGATATTGAAGGGGATCTCGCCCGGAATGCGCCCGGCGAGCCAGGTGGGGTGGCCCGCGCGTGCGAGCTCGAGCGCGATCTCGGCCCCCGAGTTGCCAGCGCCGACCACCAACACGCCGCCATCGCGCAACTGCTCGGGTTTGCGGTAGTCGCGCGAATGCATCTGGACGATGTCCGGCGCCAATTCCGGCGCGAACGAAGGAATCTTCGGCACCTGATAACCGGCCATGGCGACAATGACGTGCTCAGCTTCCCAGGCCGCATCGCCCACAGAGAGCATGAACCGGCCGCGCTCCTTCCATACGCGGTCCACGTGTACGCCGGTTCGGATGGGCAGCGCGAGGTGACGTGCGTAGTCCTCGAGATAGTCGGCCATCTCATCCTTCCTCGGGAAGGGATGCGACCCGGGAAATCGCATCCCGGGGAGGCCGTCGTATTTCGCCGGCGAGAAAAGGCGCAGCGAGTCCCAGCGTGTGCGCCAGGAGTCTCCTACCCGAGCATTTCCCTCGAGGATCACAAACGGCACGCCGCGGCGGGCAAGATGATACCCGACCGAGAGGCCCGCCTGACCCGCACCGATCACTACGGTCTGAACTCGCTCCAGAATTTGCTCGTTACGCATCGCGCACCTCGCTACACGTCATCGTGATTGTTCGTGGCTGTCATCACGTAACAGCATAGGCGATCACCAACGTGCGGCGCGTCGGGCGAACGAACCATCTTTTTCGGTCCGGACGATGGGTAATTCTATGTAGACGGCAAGCGCCGTAGCCTAGCTCGGCCGCAGGAGCCCGTGCTCGTACGCGTAGGCCGTCACCGCCGCGCGACTGGAGAGATCGCACTTCGCGAAGATGTTGCTCACGTGACGCGCGACGGTTTTTTCGCTGATGCCGAGCGCGTCAGCGATCGCGCGATTCGTCTTCCCCGTCGCGACGTGACGGACGACCTCGACCTCGCGCGCTGTCAGACCAGCGCTCGCGGTTACCGGAGATCGATCCAGCAGCGCCGTCACTCGGGCGACATCGGGTCGAGCGCCGAGGCGCTCGAACACCTCGCGAGCCGCCTCCAACTCGAGCGTCGATGAATCGTTGTCACACAACGCCCGGCAAGCGAGACCGATCAGCACTCTGTCTCGAGCGACGAAGTATGGCGCGTCGAGATCGGCCCAGATTTTCATCGCCTCACGCGCCGAGGCAAGTGCATCGTGGGGCTCCCGCTCGGCCAACAGCACCGCTGCGCGCGCGCGGTGCGACAATGCTGTCAGGTATGGCGCTCCGAGATCCGCGGCGATCCACGCGAGCTCATCGCTTGCCGCGCGCGCGGCGGGAATCTGGTCCGCGGCGATGGCGATCTCGACGAACGCCGGGAGCAGGCGCGCGCGCGTCCGGCCGGCGTGGGTCTCCTCCATCGAGCGCGAGATAGCGGACCACGCGGCATCGACGCGTCCCTGTGCCAGTCGCAGCAGTGCGAGCCCAGGCTGTGGATCGCGCCCCGACTGATTCGCGAGGCGGTACGCAGCGTCGGCCTCGTCGCTCTCGCCGCGCAAGCGGTGCAGCTCGGCGATCTGATAGCTCGCGGCTCCGACGGAGCGACTCGGCGGTGGACCCGATAGGCGCTCACGCGCGCGCTCGGCCTCCTCCCGCGCGTTCGGCCAGGCGCCGTGAAGCTGCAGGATCTCCGCGCGGTGGAGCAGGCACTGTCCCCGATAGGGAGCCATCTCCGGCTGCCGGGCGCACCATCGGGTGAACGCGTCCGTCCACTCGTTTGCCCGGCGCAAGTCGTACATCTCCTGGCACGCGCCGATGACGCTGCAGTAGATGTCTCCCACGACCGAGGGTGATAGCTCTCCCGCGGTGACGGCAGCCATCGCTTCATCCAGGAACGCGGTGCCGCGCGCGATCTCTCCCATATAAATGAGCGCGCGTCCGTGTCCTTGCCGCGCGAGCGCGGTGAGGTCGGGATCGCGGAAGCGCTCGCCGAGCGCGGCGGCCTCGGCGAATCTGCTCCGCGCCTCCTCGATTTGGCCTGCCATTACCGCCTGCACTCCTTCGGCGGCCGATAGATAGCCACGCTCGACGCGATCCAATCCGGCGCCGGCACGGGCGTCGTCGAGAAGGCGACGGGCTCGGGCGATCCAGCCGCCGCCTTGGGCTTGCTCGCCGTTGAGGAGCAAGGGCACCGCCAGTCGCAGCGCGCACCGCGCCGCGCGCGCCATCTCATCGCGGCTCAGGAACTGGTGGTGGGCGCGCACCCAGAGCTCGGCGCAGCTCGTGTCTTTGCCGAGGAGCTGCGCGCAGGTCGCCAGGCGCTCGAGATCCTCGGCGTCGAGCGCCGACTCACGGTCCGCGGCGGAGAGATGCTCAAAGGCAGCCTCCCAACCTTGTTGCGTGAAGGACGCGCGGCCGCGCTCGAGCGTGCTTTCAGTGCCGGCTTTGGACATGGCTCTCCAATTTATCATCGCCGCAGCCGCGCGATTGGTGTTCGGGATCTTCCGCCATCCCTTCATACCTTGACATTCGACAATCGATTGCACACTCTATTGTCGAACGACAAGGTATCCATCCCAGAGGGGCCATATGCGCGAGTCGAAAGCGGAGCTGCTACAGGGTACACTCGATCTGCTGATCCTGAAGGCGCTCGCCGCCGGCACGCTCCACGGCTGGGCGATCTCCAAGCGCATCCGCCTCATGTCGCGCGAAGTGCTCGAGGTCAACCAGGGGTCTCTCTACCCGGCACTCTACCGGCTCGAGGATCGCGGCTGGATCGTCAGCGCGCCGGGAGAGTCGCCGGAAGGGCGGCGCATCAAGCTCTATACGCTCTCCGCCGCGGGACGGAAGCAGCTCGCGCGCGAGATGGAAGCGTGGGGCGTCTTCTCCGGCGCCGTCAATCACGTCCTTCGCACGAGCTGACCATGAATCCCGTCGCCCGTCTAGCGCGCCGCGCGCGCCTGCTCATCTCGCGTGAGTCTGCCGAACGGTCGATGGATGATGAGATGCGATATCACATCGAGTGCGAGGCGCGCGAGCGCCTCGCGCGCGGTGAAGACGAGATCACCGCGTGGCGCGCGGCGCGTCTCACCTTCGGCGGTCTCGATCGATTCAAGGAAGAGGGACGCGACGCCCGCGGAACTCGCCTCATCGAGGACCTGCGAATGGACGCGCACTACGCGCTCCGCGTGCTCCGCCGCAGTCCGGCCTTTACCATCGCATCGCTCATCACGCTCGCTCTCGGCATCGGCGCGACGACGGCGATCTTCAGCGTCGTGCGTGGCGTGCTGCTCCGTCCGCTGCCCTACGCCGAGCCCGAGCGGCTCGCCGTGCTGTGGGAGCGCAACGTGCCGCGGAATCGCGACGAGAACGTGGTGTCGGTGCCGAACTTCGAGGCGTGGCGCGCGCGCAGTCGGGCCTTCGACGCGATGGCAGGGATGGTACCGGCGCCACTCACCATGACCGGAGCCGGCGACGCACAGCGCGTTCGCGGCGCCGAGGTCTCGTCGAGCTACTTCGAGATGCTGGGCGGGCGACCGATGGTGGGCCGAGTGTTCGTCGATGGAGAGGGCGATCATGCGCCGGCGAACGTGATCGTGCTCTCGCACCGATTCTGGCTCGAGCATTTCCGCGGCGAGCGAGCCGCGGTCGGACGCGCCGTGATCCTCGACGGATCGCCGCGCACGATCATCGGTGTGATGCCGCCGGAGTTCGAGCCGCCACGAATCGGCTGGATGCTCAACCCGGAGTTCTGGATTCCCTTCACTGCCACGGCATCGAACCGCACCTGGGGACGATTCCTCATCGTGATGGGCCGGCTGCGAAAGGGAACCACGATCGACCAGGCCCGTGCCGATCAGCAGCGCATCGGCGCCGCGTTGGCGAACGAGGACAAGGCCGACGCGGAGTGGGGCACTTCGGTAAAAGGACTGACCGAGCAGATCATCGGCGACGTGCGCACGCAGCTGTGGGTGCTGATGGTCGCTGTCGGCTTACTGCTGGCGATGGCCATCGCAAACGTGGCCAATCTCACGCTGGCGCAGGTGCGCCGACGCGAGCACGAGCTCGCGGTGCGCGGCGCGCTCGGCGCATCGCGGCCGCGACTCGTGAGGCAGTTGCTGACACAGAGCGCGCTGCTCGGGCTCGCCGGCGGAACCGCGGGAGTGCTCGCGGCGATCTGGGGCGTGCATCTCTTGATCGGCTTGCTGCCATCGGACGCGCCGCGCGCCGGCTCGATTCGCATCGATGGTGTGGTGTTGGCGATGGCGGCGGCCGCGTCGGCGATCGCGGTGATCTTCTTCGGCGTGTGGCCGACGCTCATGGCGACGAAGGATCGAATCGCCGGCGCACTCGGCGAGAGCGGACATCGCGGCGCATCGGACCGGCTCGGCGGCGGCACGCTGATCGTGGCGGAGGTAGCGCTCGCCGTCGGCGTCAGCGTGATCGCGGGTCTCGCGATGCGCAGCTTTCTCTCGCTGCGCTCGGTCGACCTCGGCTTCGACCCGCGCGGTGTCGTGGTGATGCGCATCGCGTTGCCGGGGCAGCGATACCAGAGCAACGCGCAGCAGTTGGCGTTTTTTGAATCGATGCTCGGCGCGACGCGCGCTCTGCCGGGCGTGCGATCGGCAGGGGTGATCAACATCCGGCCCTTCGGAGGAGAGGGGCCGGCGACGACCATCACCGCCGAGGGCAAGTCGTTCGATGATGTCGCGAGCGCGCAGGTGAGCGATGTACGCGTCGCCGATGGCGACTACTTCCGAACGCTCCGCATCGCGCTCGTCTCCGGCCGCACCTTCGACGCGCAGGATGGCGCCGGCGCGCCGCCACGCGCGGTCGTGAGCCGGTCGCTCGCCCGCCAGCTGCCACTCCCGCCATCACGAGCGCCACATGGAACCGATCCTCAGAGATCTTCGCTACGTCGCGCGGTCGCTCGTGCGCACACCGGGCTTCGTGCTCGTGACGGTGCTCACGCTCGCCATCGGCATCGGCGCGACGACGGCCATCTTCAGCG
>JALZAE010000400.1 GCA_030948535.1 Gemmatimonadota bacterium
CCACGGCGCAGGCGACGGGAGCGGCGGGCGAGCAGCTCTCCGGTGCGATCCACCTGTTTCAGATCGCCCACTACAGTGAGGCGCAGACGCAGCTGGTCGCGCTGATGCGCATCTCGCCGACCGCCGACGTCGAGTACTATCTCGGGCGCGTGTACTTCGCCGAGGATTCCGTGGAGGGCGCGGTGAAGGCGTTCGAATCGGCGGCGCAGCTGGACCCGTCGTCGTCCGTCGCGCACGATTGGCTGGCGCGCGCGTACACCATTCAGCTGCTCTCCAGCAACCGCTTCCGGCAGTTCATTCTCGCGCGCCGCATCCGCGATGAGCTGAAGCGCGCTGTGTCGCTCGACGGCGACAACGCGCTCGCCCGCTACGATCTCGCGCGTTTTTATGTGCGCGCGCCCGGCATGGTCGGTGGCGATGTATCGAAGGCGAGAGGAGAGGCCGAGGAGCTCACGCGACGCAAATCGCTCTACGCCCGTTTCGTCTCGCTCGACATCGCCGAGCACGATCGCGATACCACGCGGGCCACCGCCGAGATCAACGCCGCGCTCGCCGAGGCGCCCGACAGCTCGACCGTCTACATCAACGCCGCGGCGTACTATCGCCGGGTCGCGCGATGGGACGACGCCTGGCACATCGTCGAGGCATACGCCGCTCGCCACGTCGACGACGCCGAGCTCGACTTCGAGATCGGCGCCACCGCGGCGCGGTCCGGACAGCAGCTCGATCGCGGCATCCAGGCGCTGACCGCGTACCTCTCCCGGCCGTGGCAGGCGGGCATGCCGACGCTCGGCTCCTCGCATTTGCACCGTGGCCTCATTTACGAGCGTCGCGGCGATCGCGATGCCGCGCGGCGAGAATTCGAGGCGGCGGTCAAGCTCCAGCCGCGAAACGACGATGCGCACGCGGGGCTCGACCGGGTTCACTGACGGCCGCGGTGCACGTTCCAACCTAGACGCGACTCGGGTTGTCCATTCCTGGGAGATCTCCCTCGATAGCCGGCTTCGTCCGAGAGACCATCGCGCATGCGCCAACTCACGCTCGCCTTTCGCTCGCTCTTTCGAGCGCCCTTCCTGACGACCGTCGCCATCCTCTCCCTCGCGCTCGGCATCGGCGCGAACGCGGCGATCTACTCGTTGTTCAACCAGATGCTGCTGCAGCCGTTGCCGGTGGCACAGCCGGAGCGGTTGGTCAACTTCGCGGGGCCCGGCCCGCAGAACGGAAGTAACTCCTGCAATTCCGCCGGCGGCTGCGACGAGGTGTTCAGCTACGCAATGCTTCGAGATCTGCAGAAGGCGAACACCGCCTTCAGCGGCATCGCGGGACATTTTCTCTTCGGTGTGAACGTCGCGATGGCGGGACAGACGCCGGTCAACGGGCGCGGCGTCTTCATCACCGGCACGTACTTCCCGGTGCTCGGCGTGCAGCCCGCGCTGGGGCGCCTGCTCACGCCAAACGACGATCAGACGATCGGCGCGCACTACGTCACGGTGCTGAGCTACGACTTTTGGCGGAATCAGTTCGGCGCGGACCCGGCAATCGTCGGGAAGCAGATCATCATCAACGGCCAGCAATTCACTGTGGTGGGCGTAGCGCCGAGCGGTTTTTCCGGCACTACGCTGGGCGAGCGGCCGGTGGTGTTCGTGCCCATTAGCATGCGCGGCGTGGTGAGCCAGGGATGGACGGGATTCGAGCGCCGAAACAGCTATTGGGTCTATCTCTTCGGCCGCCTCAAGCCGTCCGCGACCATGGAGCAGGCGCTGGCCTCGATCAACGCCGTCTATCAGCCGATCATCAACGAGGTCGAGGCGCCGCTGCACAAGAGTCTGAGCGCGGCGACGATGGCGAAGTTCAAGGCAAAGAAGATCGTGCTCGCCGATGGACGCAAAGGACAGAGCAGCACGATCAAGCAATCGCGGATGCCGTTGGTGCTTCTCTTCGCGATCACCGGGATCGTGTTGCTGATCGCCTGCGCCAACATCGCGAATCTGCTGCTTGCTCGCGCGGCGACTCGGGCCATGGAGATGGCGGTGCGCCTTTCCCTCGGCGCGACGCGCGGCCAGCTCATCACGCAAGTGATGACGGAATCGGTGCTGCTCGCCGCGCTGGGCGGACTGGCAAGCATCGTCGTCGCGCGCTGGACGCTTTCCGGCATCGGCGCGCTGCTGCCACCGACGTCCGCGCGATCGATGGACATCTCGCTGAGCGTGCCCGTGATGCTGTTCACGGCGGCGGTCTCGCTCGGCACCGGTTTGGCGTTCGGCATCATTCCCGCCCTGCAGAGCACCCGCCCCGATCTGGTCACCGATCTGCGCAACAATTCCGGGAAGGTGACGGGAGGCAGAGCCGCCGCGCGGTTTCGCACGACGCTCGTCACGGCGCAGATCGCGCTCTCGATGGCGCTGCTCATCTCGGCCGGGCTGTTCATCAAGAGTCTGGGCAACATCAGCCGGGTGGACTTGGGGATCAAGATTGACAACATCGTGTCGTTCGGCATCTCGCCGGCGCGAAGCGGCTACGACACGGTTCGCGCGATGGCGCTCTACCGCCGCGTCGAGGAAGAGCTGGCGGCGATTCCGGGGGTCATCGGCGTGACGTCGACCATCGTGCCGCTGCTCGCCGGCAACAACTGGGGCGAAGGCGTGTCGGTCGAGGGTTTTCACAAGGAGCCCGACACCGACGATGGATCGAGAACGAGCGCCGTCGGCCCGAACTACTTTCACCTGCTGAACGTGCCGCTGCTCGCCGGCCGCGATTTCACCGCGGGCGACGACGCCGGCGGGATGCGGGTCGCGATCGTCAACCAGACCTTTGCCAAGAAGTTCAACTTGCATGGGGATGTCGTCGGGAAGCGCATGTCCGTGGGCAACGATTCGCTGAACATCGTGATCGTGGGATTGGTGAAGGACTCGAAATACTCCGAGGTGAAAGCAACGATTCCACCGGTGTTCGTGCTTCCGTACCGGCAGACCGGACGTCAGGGCTCGAACAACTTCTACGTCCGGAGCGCGCTGTCGCCCGAGCAGATGCTCCGGGCGATCCCGGTCGCGATGAAGAAAATCGATCCGAACTTGCCGCTCGAGGAGCTGAAGACGCTGCCGCAGCAAGCGCGCGAGAACGTCTTCATGGATCGGATGATCTCGAGTCTGTCGGCGGCGTTCGCGGTGTTGGCGACCGTGCTGGCGGCGGTCGGATTGTATGGCGTCCTCGCGTACTCGGTCGCGCAGCGCACGCGCGAGATCGGCGTACGCATGGCGCTCGGCGCGAACGGCGGCGCGGTGCGCGCGATGGTGCTGCGGCAGGTGATGCTGATGACGGTCATCGGCGCCGTCCTCGGTGTCGCCGGCGCCGTCGCGATCGGGCGCACCGCGCAATCGCTGCTGTTCGAGCTCGCGGGCCACGACCCGGTCGTCATCGCGCTGTCGGTCGTGGCGCTAGCGCTCGTGGCCTTTGGCGCGGGGATCGTGCCGGCCATGCGGGCGAGCCGGATCGATCCCATGGTGGCGCTGCGGTACGAGTAGCGCGTTCTGCCCATCCTGTACGAGAATGCCCGGTGAGTTAGAATGTCGTATCCAGTTCCTCACCGGGCACTTTTCAGGAAGGCGGGTCTTCGTGCGCATCACCTCTCGGTTCGCGTTCGTCCTCGTCGCGATCGTTATCGCCGCCGGCTCCGCGGCCGCGCAATCCGCGGACGTCTACGCCGCGATGCACTGGCGTACGATCGGTCCCACGCGAGCGGGGCGGGCACGCGCGCTCGCCGGTGTGCCCAGCCAACCAAACGTCTTTTACATCGGATTCGATAACGGCGGCGTCTGGCGCTCGACGGACTACGGCTCGACGTGGGTGCCACTCTTCGATCACGAGCCGACCGGCTCGATTGGCGCGATCGCCGTCGCGCAGTCCGATCCCAACATCATCTACGTCGGCAGCGGCGCCGGCATCATCAGGCCGGACCTCGCGGTCGGCGATGGCGTCTACAAGTCGACGGACGGCGGCAAGACCTGGACGCACCTCGGCCTCCGCGACAGCCAGATGATCGCGATGATCGATGTCGACCCGGCGAACCCGAACCGGCTCTTCGTCGCCGCGCTCGGACATCCATACGGGCCGAACGCCGAGCGTGGAATTTTCCGCTCGACCGACGGCGGCCAGAGCTTCGAGAAGGTGCTCTACAAGGATGAGTACACGAGCGCGAACGACGTGCGCATCGATCCGGGCAACGCCAACGTCGTGTACGCGACCCTGTGGCAGCAGCAACAGAGCTTCATCGAAGGGCAGGGGTTCGGCGGCAGCGGCAACGGCATCTTCAAGTCGACCGACGGCGGCACGACGTGGAAGCAGCTCACCGACGGACTGCCGGCGGTGATTCAAGCGAATCTGGCGATCGCGGCCAGCAACCCCAATGTCATCTATGCGACAGTTGCCGGCACGACGGCGGAAGGCTTGGGCTCGCGCAGCACGACGGGCGTCGTAGGCTTCTACAAGTCGACCGATGCCGGCGAGCACTGGCATCTCGCCGTGAACGATCCCAATGCGGCGGCCGGGACGCGCGCGCGCGTGCCGGATGGGCGGCCGCTCGTGCGCATCGGCGGCGGCGACCTGCCGACGATCGCGGTCGATCCGAAAAACGAGAACGTGGTCTACAGCTCCTCGACGGTGTTCTGGCGTACTGAGGACGGCGGCATGAGCTGGTCGGCCGTGCGCGGCGCGCCGGGCGGCGACGACTATCAGAAGACGTGGATCAATCCGATCCATCCCGAGATCCTGCTCGCGGTGAGCGATCAGGGGGGCGTTGTTTCGGCGAATCGCGGCGCGTCGTGGAGCAACTGGTACAATCAGCCGACCGCCGCCATGTATCACGTGACGACGGATGATGCGTTCCCATATCGCGTCTGCGGCGGGCAACAGGACTCGGGCTCGGCGTGCGTCGACAGCCGATCCATGGATGGCCAGATCACTTTCCACGATTGGCATCCCGTGAACATCCAGGAATACGGGATCGCTGCGCCGGATCCGAAAGATCCCGACATGGTGTTCGGCAGCCAGCGCACGAACGTGTCGCTGTACAATCGGAAGACCGGACAGACGACGCTGCTTGGCCCCGATCCAACGGCGCGCGGCACGGCCTACAATCGCAACGTGCGCACGATGCCGATCAACTGGTCCCCAGTCGATCGGAACGTGTTGTTCTACACGTCGAACGCGGTGTGGAAGTCACTCGATCGCGGGCACAGCTGGACGCGCATCAGTCCCGATCTCGCGCGCCCGACGTGGGGGGTTCCAGCCAGCGCGGGCAAGTACGCGAGCGGTGTGACGCCGGCCCCGTCCGGCGCCATCACCGCGCTCTCGCCGTCGCCGCGCGCTCTGAAGATTCTGTGGGCCGGTACCGACGACGGCAACATTCAGGTGACGATGGATGGCGGCGCGAAGTGGACCAACGTCACGCCGCCGCAGATCAAGCCGTGGACGCGCATCTTCAACATCGAAGCCGGCCACTTCGACAATCTCACCGCGTACGCCGCGGCGAACACGCTCCGCATTGATGATGTGAATCCGCATTTCTGGCGCACCCACGATGGCGGCAAGACGTGGACGGAGATCAACGGCGGCATCGCGGCCGGCGCGGTCGCCAATTCGATTCGCGAAGACCCGCACAAGAAGGGACTGCTCTACGCGGCGACGGACGCGCAGGTATGGGTCTCCTTCGACGATGGCGATCACTGGCAGTCGATGCGGTTGGACATGCCGGCGATCTCGGTGCGCGATCTGCAGGTGAAAGACGACAGCAGTTGCCTCTGTTCAGATCTCATCGCCGGCACGCACGGTCGGGGATTCTGGATTCTCGATGACCTGACGCCGCTGCGGCAGGCGGCCGAGGCGCGTGCGGCGAGCTCCGCGTATCTGTTCAAGCCCGCGACCGCGGTCCGAGTTCGGTTCGCGACCAACGACCCGACGCCGTGGCCGCCGGAGCTTCCCGCCGGCGAGAATCCGCCGCCGGGCGGCATCATCGACTATTATCTCGCCGCGAATGCCAGCGGTCCGGTGAAGCTCGACATTCTCGACGGCTCGGGTAAAGTCGTGCGCGCCTACTCCAGCGACGACCCGATGCTCCATCCGCATCCCGCGCTCGATTCCGTCGCGTATGACCGGGTCTGCCGCGCAACGCCGACGGCGCCCTTCTGCGGATTACCCTTGTATTGGCCGGCACCCCCAATGGGCATCTCGACTGGGCGCGGCATGCATCGCTTCAGTTGGGATATGCAGTTCTCGCCCATCGGCGC
>JALZAE010000402.1 GCA_030948535.1 Gemmatimonadota bacterium
GCATTTCCGAACGACGCGACCTTGATTGCCGTCATCCCGACGTCGTGATATGGCGCGATGACGGCGTCGAACTCGCCGCGCATCGCCCGGACGAACACCGTGTCGGCGGGGAACGGGCCCGCGATCCCGGCATCGCGCGCCGCCGGCGCGAGAACGGTGTCGTCCTCATTGCCGAAGCGGCCGCCATCGCCGCCGTGCGGATTGAGGGCGCAGAGCGCGATGCGCGGCTGGGCGATGCTGTACCACTCGCGGAGGCCGTCGCGGGTGACGCGCGCCGCACCGTCGATCGCGCCTGCGGTAAGCGCGAGTGGGACGTCGCGCAGGGCGATATGCGTCGTCGCCAGCACCACGCGCAGCGTGTCGGACGTCAGCATCATCGCCACGTGACTTCCGGTGAGGGCGGCGAGCATCTCGGTGTGCCCCGGAAAATCGAAGCCGCCGTCGAGCAACGCGCGCTTATCGATCGGTGCGGTGACAATGCCGGCGACGTCACCGCGCTGCGCCATCTGGGTGGCGTGCTCGATGGCAAGCCCGGCGAGACGTCCGCCGAGTCGCGCCGACTCGAGGGCATCGCCACCCGTGATCCAATTCCCGATGACTTGGTCGACGGAGAGCTCCGTGCCCGACGGGCCGATCAGCACGAGCTCGCAACGCTCGCGCACACGCTCGTCCACGATCGCCTTCGCGATGATCTCGGGTCCGATGCCGCGAGGGTCGCCGAGCGTCACGGCGAGTCGCACACGCGACGTCTCAGACATCGTGCACGCTCTCCTCGCTCGTGATGCGGTAGAGCGACTTGGCCTCGGCGCGGCTCACGTTTTTCCCGACGTCGCCTGTGAGCTCGATCTCGAGATTGCGCTCGGCAAACTCGATGCGGATGCGGTCGCCAGTTTTCACATCGAGCGACGCCTTGGCGGGTTTGCCGTTCACCCAGACCGAGCCGACGTCGCAGGCCTCTTTGGCATCAGTTCTACTTTTCACCAAGAGGAGGCGTTTCAGCGCGAGGTCGAGGCGCACGTTAGGGGGCGTCGGGTGTCGGGCGTCGGGCGTCGGGAACGGCGCAGGACCGGTGTCCGACGCCTGACGCCTGAAGCCGGACGCCCCGATCACATGAGAATGTTCACGTACGTGTCTTTCTTGATGCTGTCGATAAAGTGACGCACCATGCGCTGCTGCGCGAGCTGGCCTTTGATCTGCTCGCGGTAGTCGGCCGCGGAGGGCGCGCGATCCTCGGCAATGGCGGTGATCTGCGCGATGACGAGCTTGTCGACGCCGCGGCGCTTGTCCTCGATGCCGAACGGCGGCGTGACATCACCGACCTTCTTCCCGGCAAACGCCTTCTGATACGCCTCGGGAAGCTGCGCGCGCGGGAAGGGCGGAACGATGTCCTGCTCCTTCGAATCGTAGTCGTGATACTTCTTGGCGAGGGGCTCGAACTTCGCGCCGCCACGAAGGGCGACGGCGACGGAATCGGCGATACGCCTCGCTGCCACGACCTGCGCCGAGTCGACCTTCGGGATGATCAAGATGTGGCGGCCCTTCACTTCGGCAGGCTGTACGCGATCGATCTTCACGATGTGGTAGCCGAACGTCGTCTCGAAGACGGTGCTCGTCTGTCCGGGCGGCAGACCGAAATACCAGCGCTCGAACTCTGGAACGAACTCGCCGCGGCGCTGCCAGCCCAGGTCGCCACCGAGATCCTTCGTGCTCGGATCCATCGATTCACGCTTCGCGATCTTCTCGAAATCACCGCCGTCCTTGATTTCCTTGAGCAGCGCTTCCGCCTTGGCCTTGGCCGCGTCCTTCGCCGCGGCCGACGCGGCGGGCGCGATGACGATCTGGCGAAACGCGATGGTCGCCGGGAGATGCTCGGCTTCCTTCGCATGCTCGTTGAAGAACGCCGTGACATCGGCTTCGGTGACCGGAACCGGCGTGAGCTTCTGATCCTGGCGCATCTTGTCCATCAGCTTCTGGATCGTGAGCCCACGCTTGATGTTGTCTGCGAGATATCGGCGAAATTCCTCTTTCGTGCCGAAGCCGGTCTTCTTCAGCTCGTCCTTGAGCTCCTGATCGGTCTTGTAGTTCGCTTGAATCTTCTTCAGCTGCGCCTCGACCTGGGGCGAGACGTCGGCGTCCGCGACGTCGATCTTCTCGGCCTTGGCGCGCTGAAGGAGAAGCTCATCGTCGATCATGCTGGTGAGAATGTCGCGCGCGAATGCCATCTGCCCGACGGAGTCGCTGGGAATCGTCGTGCCCTGCTGCCGCATCTGGTTCACGCGCTCCATCACCTCGTTCCAGGTGAGGGGCGTCGTACCGACGACGGCCACGATGCGGTCGACCAGCAGCTCGCTGCTCGGAGGGGCGGCCTGCGCCCGCACCGCGGATGCCGACGCCAGGGCCAATGCGGCGATCGCGATCAGTTTTCTCATGGTCAGCTCCTACACCGCGAAGACGACGGTGGTCCGGCGCGCCCGGAGTCGAGCGCGGTCGTCCACCGCCGACGCGGCGTGAATCAAGGCTTTTTCGTAGCGGGTTTCGGAGCGGTCTTGGTCGCCGCCGGCTTCTTCCCCGTATCGGTCGGCTGACCTTGCAGCTGGATCGGCGGACCCATCGGCACCTGCGACGCCGGCCGGTTCGCCGCGCGAGCCGAGTCGGCCGAGGAGCGAATCTTGGTGGCGCGCTCGACGGCACGATCGACGCCGGCGCTGTTCACCTTCCACGTGTACTTGCCGCGCAACACCGATTGCAGCGGCGAGGGCACGTCGACGAACTGCACGCCCTGGGGATTGGCGAGGAACGTGTCGAGGTAGCGGTCGACCTGCGTCGACGCAAAGCGCGCGCGCTCGCTCGCCGACTTGGCGCTGTCCTTCAAGACACTCGGACTGACGCCCAGCATCAACCAATCCTGGCCGACAACGGCGGTGAACTTCGAGCGCACGTCGCTGAGCTCGGCCGGCGTCAGCACGATCTTCGCCGAATCGGCCTGATGCAGCACGAGGTCGTTCTTGATCAGCGTGCGGGCAAAGTTGAGCACCGTCGAATCCGGCGTCGTCGTCTGCTGCAGGCCGGAGCGAATCTGCTGGTTGTTCGGAAAGGCCTGGATCCACTGCGCGAGCTTCTTCGCCGTGAAGTCGCCGGCTTTCGACGTTGCGATCACGTTGCTGCTCTTCTGGGCCGCATCGAGATCTTTCGCGGCGGCGCGGATGTTCTGCGCGGCCCCGGGCTTGAACTGGATGTTGCCGTTGCTTTCGATCTTCGCGAGGTAGGTGCTCTCGGCGGCCGCGGTGCCCTGCGACGCCAGCGCCTGCGTAAATCCGTTCTGCACTTCCGCGAACGTCGAGCGACGGATGATGTGGTAGCCAAACTGCGTCAGCACGGGCTGCGAGATCTCGCCAGGCTTGAGTGCCGCGACAGCATCGCCGAACTCCTTCACCATCGCGCCGCGCGGAAAGAGTCCGAGATCGCCGCCCTTGTCCTTGGAGCCGGGATCCTGACTGGACTTGGCGGCCTGACCGGCGAAGTCGCCATTCTTCACGATCTCGGCGCGAACCGCGTCGGCCTTCTTGCGCACGGAATCTTTCTGCGCGTCGCTCGAACCCTGTGGGGTGAGCAGCAGAATGTGACGAGCGGCGAGCATCTCGCCGTTGTTGTACTTCGCCTCCGCGTTCGTGGTGTCGCCCGTCGAGAAGGTCTTCTGCACCTGCTCGTGCCACTTCGCGGCGCGCATCTGGGCGAGGTACGGCCACATCGCCTCATCGATCGCCTTGGGGTCCTTGAGCGAATCGTTGTGCGCCGCCGCTTCGGCGAGCAGCTGATAGTTCACCCAGAGATCAGCGACGGAGCGAGCGACCTCGGCGTTGAGGGGCACCTTGCTTTCGCCGAGGATCTTGGCGAGGTGATCGACAGAAAGCTCCTGCGAGCCGGCGCGCGCGACGACGTCGACGTGCGCGGTCATCGCTTCCTTGAAATTGTCGCAGGCGGATAGGAGGACGGCCGCGGCTAGCAGGGCGGTTAGACGAATTTTCATTGCTTGGAAAAACTCCGAGTGGGGTATGTCTGAGGCAGCAACTCAGGCGTGAACGAAACGCGCATCTTGCGGCCGGCGTTGCGTCAGGCCTCGAGGCTTACGCCTCAGAAACCAGGCTCTTCAGGGCGCGCACGAGCCCATCGAGCATGTCCGCACCGCCTAGCCGAGTCAGCTTCAGCGATAGCGGATGTGTGCGCCGGATTTCGGCCTGGAACTGCACTTCGTGAAACGCCGCGGTCAACCCTTTGAGTCTGGGAACCGCGTCAGCCCGAAAGGTAATACGGGCCTCGTTTCCGCGCACCAGGATCCCTTCCACTCCGAGGCGTCCGCCGACGATCCGGAGGAGCGCCTGGGACAGAAACGCGACCGCCGTCGGCGGAAGCGGCCCGAATCGGTCGCGCAGCTCGGCCCGCAACGCCTCGATACCGGCGGGCTCGTTGAGATGCGTCAGCCGGCGGTACACCTCGAGCTTCGCTTCCTGCACCGAGATGAACGAGTCGGGCAAGTAGCCCGCGATGTCCATCGTGACGTCGGCAGGGATGAGCTTGGGCGCGCCCTCGTGCTTCATCAATCGCGTGACGGTCTCATCGAGCATGCGCAGATACAGATCGAAACCGACGGTCTGCACGAAACCCGACTGTTCGGGGCCGAGCAGATTGCCGGCGCCGCGCATCTCGAGATCCTTGAGCGCGACGCGATAGCCGGAGCCGAGCTCCGTGTGATGCTCGAGCACCGCGAGCCGGCGCTCGGCGTCGAGATCGACGTTGTCGGGCACGAGCAAGTAGCACGTCGCGCGACGATGGGATCGGCCGACGCGCCCGCGAAGCTGGTAGAGCTGCGCCAGCCCGAAATGATCGGCGCGATTCACGAACATCGTGTTCGCGTTGGAGACGTCGAGCCCGCTCTCGACGATCATCGTCGAGACGAGCACATCGACCTCGCCATCGACGAAGCGGCGCATCACCGATTCGAGATCGGCGTCCTTCATCTGACCATGCGCGACCGCGACCGACGCGCGCGGCGCGAGCCGTCGCACGTGATCGGAG
>JALZAE010000434.1 GCA_030948535.1 Gemmatimonadota bacterium
GGATGGGGATGTTTGGTCGATAGGCGGGGACGGGGTACAGGGTACTGGGTGCAATGTGAGTCAGAATCAGAAATTCCACTGCACCCTGTTCGCCGAACCCCGTCCCCTGATTTGCCGGGTGCGCCACGGAAATTCCCGTGTGTGCGATGAGCCCGGACTAGTAGATAGTTCATCACCCTCGAAGGGGAGTGTTTTCAGTGGCCGTTCGTATTCGTCTCCGTCGTGTCGGGCGCAAGAAGACGCCCGTGTACCGTATCGTCGTCGCCGACTCCAAAAGCCCGCGCGACGGGCGCTTCATCGAGACCATCGGGCAGTACGATCCCCGGCGGGCCGAGGGTGGATTGAACGTGGACGTCGAGCGCGCGACGTACTGGCTCGATGTCGGTGCGCTGCCGAGCGACACCGTGCGCTCGCTGCTGCGCAAGGCCGGACTGCTCAAGGCGCGCTACGAGAAGGCGAAGGGTGAGAAGCTGCGCGCGAGCGCGGTGCCCATCGACGCGGCCGCGAGCCCTGAGAGCGGCGCCAGCGCCTAGCGTGTCCACGCCCGAGATGGTCATCGTCGGGCGGCTGCGGAAAGCACACGGGATCAAGGGCGACCTCGTCGTCGAACCGATCACGGACGCGCCGGCCGAGGTGTTCGCGGCCGGCCGTCGTCTTTTCGCCGGTACCGCCACGGGCGAGCCGTCGGCGAATGGCGCGACGCTCGTCGTCGAATCGTCGCGGCCGTTGCATGGCGGCGGAATTATCGTGCACTTCGCCGAGATCCCCGATCGCACGGAGGCGGAGCTATGGCGCAACCGCTATCTCCTTGCGCCGGTGGCGGAGCTGCCGCCGCCAGCCGGCGATGAGGTGTACTACCACGAGCTGATTGGCATGCGCGTGGTGCTGTCATCCGGCGAGGAAGTCGGCGAGGTGCGTGAGTTCTACGAATTGCCTCAAGGGCTGGCCCTCGAGGTAGGTTGGAAGGGCGGCACCGTCGTCCTGCCGTTCCGCGAGGAGTTCGTCAACGAGGTCGACCGCGATGGACGGCGCATCGTGATGACGCTTCCAGAAGGGTTGCTCGAGTAATGGCCCCGCTTCGCGTCAACGTCGTCACGATCTTTCCAGGATTTTTCGCCGGGCCGCTCGCCTTGAGCATCCCGTCGCGCGCGGCAGCGGCCGGTGGCGTCGAGTATCATGTGGTCGATCTGCGCGACTTCACGCACGATCGGCATCGCACCGTCGACGATTACCCGTTCGGCGGCGGCGCGGGAATGGTGATGAAGCCCGAGCCATTCTTCGAGGCTGTCGAATCGTTGAGCGCCACCTCGCCCATTGTGCTCGTGTCCGCGCGCGGCCGCCGCTTCACGCAGGTTGACGCCGCCCGCTACGCCGCGGGCAGCGAGCTCACGATTCTCTGCGGCCACTACAAGGATGTCGATCAGCGCGTCGCCGATCATCTCGCGACCGAAGAGATTTCGATCGGCGACTTCGTGCTCAGCGGCGGCGAGCCCGCGGCGCTGGCGATCATCGACGCCACGGTGCGACTGCTGCCCGGCGCGATGTCCGATCTCGACAGTGCGCGCACCGACTCCATCTGGGATGCGTCCGGCCTGAGCGCGCCAAGCTATACCCGGCCGCCGGAGTACCGCGGACACCGCGTGCCCGACGTGCTGCTGTCCGGCGACCACAAGCGCATCGCCGAATGGCGTCGCGTTGAAGGGGAACGGTTGACGCGCGATCGCGGAGAGCGTCCGTAGCAATTCGCGCTTGACGCCACGCGTGTCCGCGCGCAGATAGGGCGCGACGCACACTCCCTCACAAGTCGAGATAGACATGCGCGCGCGGCTCGGCTTTGTCCGGCTGGCTCTTTGCGGCGGATTGCTCGCGCCCGCCGCGGCCCACGGTCAAGCGCGCCCGACGCCGGTCGATGCGCTGGCACTGCGTCGCATCGAGGACCTCGTCTGGTCGCCGAACGGGCGCACCCTCGCCTTCACCGTCGTCTCCGCGGACACGACGCGGCGGCGCTGGAGCGGCGACATCTGGATCGCCGATTCGGCGGGCGCGCGCGTGCTGGTCGAAGGCTCGGCGCACGAACACCAACCTCGCTGGTCGTTCGATGGCGCGCGCATCGCGTTCCTCTCCGACCGCGATACGAGCGCCCAGATCTGGGTCGTCGCGGCCAACGGCGGTGAGCCTCGGCAGGTCACGCGTGCGCCGGGCGGCGTTACCGCCTTCGACTGGATGCCTGATGGCACCGGCCTCGCCTTCACCGCCGAAGCCGGCTCGACCAACGACAGCTCCCATCGTCGGCCCCCGGCGTCCGATCCGCAGGTAGTCGGCGCCCGCGACCGCGAGCCGCATCTCTGGCACGTGACCTTGGAGACGGGCTCGGTGAAGGAGTGGGCGCACCTCGATGGCGCGCTCTCCAATCCGCGCACGCGGCCGGGCACCACGGACGTTCTCGTCGAGCGACGTCCCTCGAGCAGAGCGGACGATGAGGACCGCTCCGACCTCGCGCTGATTCGATGGGATGGGCGGGTCGTATCGCTGACGGAGAACAACAAAGGGCCCGACCACGACGCGAGCTGGTCGGCCGATGGCGAGGCCTATGTCTGGTTGAGCGGAGGTGCGAACCTGAATGGAAGCGACGTTTCCATCGCCCCTCCCGGCTCGCCGGCGCATACGATTCCCGCGTTGTCGGGCTTCGACGCGCGATCGCCCCAGTTGGTCGTCTCGGGCCCGGATGGCAAGCGACTCACCGCGAGCGCGATCGTCGGACGAGGCACGACCGCGCGCGTCTGGACGTTCGGCCCCGACGGTGCGCGCGCGTGGACGGAGGACAGCGTCGTGGTGAGCGCCGCGGCCTGGTCACCGGATCTTCGCACACTCGCCACAGTCGAGAGCTCGCCGACCCGCGCACCCGAGCTGTACTTGCGACGTGACGGCCGCCCTCGGCAACGCGTCACGCAGCTCAATGCTCTCAGCTATGCGATCGGTGCGACGCGCGTGGTGCATTGGAAGGGCGCCGACGGGTTGGCGCTCGACGGTATTCTCGTTACGCCACCGGGCTACTCGGGCGGACGCAAGCCGCTGATCGTTCGCGTCCACGGCGGCCCGTACGGCGGATTCACTGTCGCTTTCGATCCCTTCGCGCAGCTTCTCGCCGGCCGTGGATACGCCGTGTTCGAGCCGAACTTTCGCGGATCCTCCGGACACGGCGAGCCGTTCGCGCAGATGATTCGTGCCGACTACGGCGGCAAGAACGCGACGGACATCCTCACCGGCGTCGATGCGCTTGTTGCATCCGGCGTCGCCGATTCGACGCGTATGGGAATCTACGGGTGGTCTTTCGGCGGATACTCGACGGACTGGATGCTGACGCAGTCGCGGCGATTCCTCGCCGGCGTCGCCGGCGCCGGGATGAGCGATCTCGTTTCGCACTACGGCACGAGCGACATTCAGCGATATCGCGAGCACATGTCGAACGGCGCGCCGTGGGACAGCGCCGCGGCGACGTATCTCTGGAATCGCTCTCCGATCCGCCTCGCCAATCGCGTGCACACCCCGCTGTTGCTGCTGCACGGCGAGCAGGACCGGCGCGTGGCGATCTCGCAGAGCGAGGAGATGTACACTTCCCTGCGCCGGCTCGGCGTCGAGGTACAGATGGTGCGCTACCCGCGAGAGCCGCACGGATTCGTTGAGCCGGGTCATCAAGTTGACAGAGATCGGCGGATCGTAGAGTGGTTCGACCGGTATCTGATGGGGGGAGTGACGCCATGATGAGTTCACTGACCGTGCCGAAGACGTCAAATGTCAGATGTCAGATGTCAGTCGAGCGGTCTACGCGAAGGCTCTGCCTTGACGTGATCTGCTTGCCTGACATCTGACGTCTTGACATTTGACGTCTGCTATTTGGGCCACCTTATGATCGCGTCGATCAATCCCGCGACTGGCGAAACGCTCCGTACTTTCGCCGAGTTGACTGAGCACGAAGTTGACACCAGGCTCAATCGCGCCATCGCCGCATTCGCCCGCCATCGGCTGACCACCTTCGCCGATCGCGCGCGGAAGATGATGCGCGCGGCCGAGATTCTCGATCGTGAGAAGGCCGCGCTCGGCTTGCTGATGACGCTCGAGATGGGAAAGCCGGTCAAGGCGGCGCGGGACGAAGCGGCGAAGTGTGCGCTCGCCTGTCGGTACTACGCCGAGCACGCCGAGACGATGCTGGCCGACGAGAGCGTCGCGACCAACGCGTCGCGAAGCTGGATCACCTATCAGCCGATCGGTGTCGTGCTCGCGGTGATGCCGTGGAATTTTCCCTTCTGGCAGGTCTTTCGTTTCGCCACGCCGGCGCTGATGGCGGGGAACGTCGGCATCCTGAAGCACGCTTCGATCGTGCCGCAGTGCGCGTTGGCGATCGAGGACGTGTTGCGCCGAGCCGGATTCGAGCACGACGAATTCCAGACGCTGCTGATCGGCTCGGCGGCGGTGGGTCCGCTGTTGGCTGATCCGCGCATCGGCGCGGCAACGCTCACCGGCAGCGAGGGCGCGGGCAGCGATGTGGCGTCGCGCGCAGGCGAGGCAATCAAAAAGACCGTGCTCGAGCTCGGCGGCAGCGATCCGTTCATCGTGATGCCGAGCGCGAATGTCGATGATGCTGCCGCGGTCGCGGTGACGGCGAGGACGATCAACAACGGCCAGTCATGCATCGCGGCCAAGCGGTTCATCGTCCACGAGGCGGTCGCGGAGCGGTTTGAGCGTGTGTTCGAGATGAGGATGCGCGCTCTACGCGTCGGCGATCCGCGGGATGAGACGATCGACGTCGGCCCACTCGCCACCAAGCAGGTGATCGACGACCTGGAAAAGCAGGTGAAGGAGAGCATTGGTGCCGGCGCGCGCGTGGTGATGGGTGGAGCACGGCTGGACCGCCCGGGCAACTACTTCGCGCCAACGATCCTCGCCGACATTCCCGAAGCGGCGCCGGCCTATGCGCAGGAACTGTTCGGTCCGGTCGCATCGCTGTTCACGGTGCGCGACATCGACGAGGCCATCTCGCTCGCCAACGCCACGACCTTCGGACTGGGCTCGAGCGTGTGGACCAGCGATCGCGCCGAAGAAGCGCGCTTCGTGTCCGACATCGAAGCGGGAATGGTGTTCGTCAACGGGATGGTCGTGTCGGACCCGCGGCTTCCCTTCGGCGGGGTCAAGCGGTCGGGGTACGGACGCGAGCTGGGCGCCTTTGGCATCCGCGAGTTCGTGAACATCAAGTCGGTCTGGGCCAAGGACGCCGCTGGCGCGCCCGCGCTCCACTCGAACACGGAATAGGGAGAGGGCACAGGAGTACCCCACGCCCACGCCCGACGCCCGACGCCCGACGCCCGACGCCCGACGCCCGATTCCACTAGCGTGCCCCCTGCGCCGCGGCTACGTTTCCAGGTCTATATCACTCAAGCCTTTACCCGGGCCTGACACTCTCGCCCCGAGCGTTCTTATGCACCCGTTCATCGAAACCCAGAAAGAGTATCTTCGCTCCGACATACCCCCATTTCGTGCCGGCGATACCCTCCGCGTGAACGTGCGCGTGAAGGAGGGAGACAAGGAGCGGCTCCAGGCATTCGAGGGCGTGTGCATCGCGCGGCGTGGCAGCGGCGTCAGTGAGACGTTCACCGTGCGCAAAGTGAGCAACGGCGTCGGCGTCGAGCGCATCTTCCCGGTGCATTCACCGATGATTTCGGCGATTACCGTTGTTCGTCGCGGTCGCGTTCGTCGCGCCAAGCTCTACTATCTGCGCAACACCACAGGTAAGGGCTCGCGAATCAAGGAGCGTAAGATCCGCGCGGCCGCACCAACGGAGTAATTTCTCACGGTGCCGGCCAACGCGATGGAAGGCGAGGAAGGCCGCAGGCCCGAACGCTCGCCGCGCCGCCAC
This sequence comes from Gemmatimonadota bacterium, assembly GCA_030948535.1. Classification (GTDB taxonomy): domain Bacteria; phylum Gemmatimonadota; class Gemmatimonadetes; order Gemmatimonadales; family Gemmatimonadaceae; genus JALZAE01. The sequence goes on from JALZAE010000434.1 coordinate 5,912, forward strand.
CGCTGGAGCATGATCGAGCGCGACCTGCGCGTTGGTGGCGGCCAGCTGATCGCCGGAGTCGATGAAGTGGGACGGGGCTCGCTCGCGGGCCCCGTCGTCGCATGCGCCGTGGTCATGCCCCCCGAGACGCGCGCGATCGCCGGCGTCGATGACTCCAAGCAGCTCACGGCCAAGCAGCGCGAGCGACTCTGCGGCCGGATCCTCGAGCGCGCACTCGACGTCCGCGTCGCGGCCGCGTCGTCTCGCGAGATCGATCGCATCAACATCTACCACGCGAGCGTGCTCGCCATGCGGCGCGCGCTCACGGGATTGCGCCTCTCCCCGCATCACGTACTCGTCGACGGACGCGCGATCCGCACGCTCGGCTTCGCCCACACGGCCATCGTGCACGGCGACGCGCGCTGCTTCAACATCGCCTGCGCATCGATCGTGGCGAAGGTCACGCGCGATCGCTTGATGTCGCGCCTCGCGAAGCGGCATCCCGCGTACCGGTGGGAGCGCAACTGCGGCTACACCACCGCGGCGCACGTCGTCGCAATCGTAGAGAATGGGGTGACCGCGCATCACCGCCGGACATTCATCGTCAAAGCGCTCACGGCCAATCTCGATGAGACCACGAACGCCGACCACGCCATCGAGCTCGAGATGATCCACGATCTCATCGAGGGCGACCTGCAGCTCGACGACGCCGGACCGCAGGCGCTGGCCGAGGGCGCGCTCATCGAGCGCACCATCACCGACGCGCTGCAGATCGAGCTCGACGCGGCACGCCCGATATCGTCCGAGATGCTCGAGTGAGCGAGCCGGCCGCTGAACCACTCGCGTTTCGCGACGATCTCTTCGCGGGACAGGTGGCGCTGATCACCGGCGGCGGAACGGGCATCGGCTTTGGCATCGCACAGCTGCTTTCATCGCTCGGCGCTCACGCCGTCTTGGCGAGCCGGAAGCCCGCGCATCTTGATGCCTCCGTTGCGTCACTGCGCGCCGCCGGAGGCAGCGCGAGCAGCGTCCTGGTCGACGTGCGCGATCCGGAGCGCGTTCGCCAGATGGTCGAGGAGGTGCGAGGGGAGCAAGGCCGGATCGATCTGCTCGTCAACAACGCCGCGGGCAACTTCTACGCGCCGAGTGAGACGCTCAGCCCAAACGCGTGGCGTTCGGTGATCGAGATCGATCTATATGGGACGTTCTATTGCTCGCAGGCCGTGATGCCCGCGATGCGCGAGCAGGGTGGCGGCGCGATCGTCAGCATCTCGATGACGCTCCACTATCGCGGCTGGCCGCAGATGGCGCATGCCACAGCGGCGAAGGCGGGCGTCGATGCGCTCACCAAGACGCTCGCCGTCGAGTGGGCGCCGCATCACATCCGCGTCAACGCGGTTGCGCCAGGTCCCGTGCCGACCGAAGGCGTGCGCAAAGCATTCGCTCCCCCGAACGACGCCGTGCCCGATCTGTTCGCGGTGAATCGCGCCATGGATGACTACGCGAGAAAGCGCATTCCACTGGGCCGTTGGGGGTCGCCGCGCGATATCGCTAACGCGGTCATCTTTCTCGCATCGCCCGCGGCACGTTGGATTACGGGCGCGATTCTGGTAGTGGATGGAGGCGAATGGCTGGCCAAGGGCGACACGCGTTAAGAATGGATTAAGTCAAACCCGCGGCGTGACCGGGGTCACGAAACAGATAAATAGGCATGGATATGGCCTATTAGGTTCGTCGAAGCTTCCAGTTGGACGAACAACACACGAGAACTGCAGAGACGGAGAGCGAACCATGAAGAGTCAGCTAAAGATTGCCGCGATGGTCGCACTGATGTCGCCATTGGCGACCGGCTGCGCCACGAAGGGTTGGGTGCAGGCCCGCCTCGACACGAACCGCAAGATCGCGGACTCGTCCCTCGCCGGCGAGCGCGTCGCCCGCATGGCCGGTGACAGCTCGGTCCGCGCCGACCTGAAGCAAGACATCGCGATGTTCCGCAAGGACCTCGACAGCCTGCGCACCGAATTCGGCGCGAAGATCACGTCGATCCAGCAGGGCATGGTCGCGATGGTGCAGTTCGACTTCCCGGTCAACTTCGCGTACAACGACGCGACGATCCGTGAGCAGGACAAGGCGACGCTGAACCGTTTCGCTGGTGTCGCGTGCAAGTACTACCAGGGCTCCGCGATCACCGTCGAAGGCTTCGCCGATCCGGCGGGCGGCGTCAAGTTCAATCAGCGTCTCTCGCAGCAGCGCGCCGACAACGTGAAGGCGTATCTGACCTCCGCGTGTCTGGGTGCCGGCTCCGATATCAAGTCCGTCGGCTATGGTAAGACCCGCCTCGTCGTCGCGGGCGCCGAGAAGGATCAGCCAGGCGCCGAGAAGAACCGCCGCGTGGTCTTCGTGATCGAGAGCAAGGGCGACAACGTGAGCACCAACGCCGTCACGCTGAACTCGCAGCAGTAGTGCCGGTCGGGGATGGTGATGAACGAAGCGGGGATCCGGAAACGGATCCCCGCTTTCTTTTTCGATGCCGCGGATAGTCCGACTGTTGTGTAGCTGCAGTCTCTCCGCTGCCGCTTGAGTTAAAGCATCCGCGGTCACGTCTCAGTGCAGTATGTCCCACCCGTCCCCAGTAGTCGCCGATGCGCGGCTACTCGATTGGTTGCTCGCCGGGGCGCGGAGTCTTTCTGCGACGGAACACGAACTCCGGCGCCAACGCGATCCCGAGAATGGTGACGGGGATCACCTGCAGCGTCTGCAGTAGCACAGCCACCGCGACCGCGTCGTCCTGGTTCGCGCCGAACGTGGCGGCAGTCAGCGCGTAGATCAGCTGGAAGATGCCGACATTGCCGGGCGTCGCCCGCATCAAGAATCCGATGTTCACCGCGAGCAGCGCGCATACGCTGCCGACGAGCGGAATCGGCAGATGCGCCGCACGCGCCGTAGCGTGGTAGCACACGACCTGCAATCCCCACGACAGCATGGTCAGCCCGAATGCGGCGCCGAGTCGCGGCATCGTCGCCATGCCTGCCATGCTCGACGCGAAGTGCTTGAGGTACTCGCGCACCTTGTTGATCGCGCCGATGGCCGCACTGTGCGTCTCAGCGCGCGGTGTTGCGCGCGCGCCTGGCCCCGCGCGGAGGAGATATCCCATCAATCCGAGCAGCAGCACCAGACCGACGATGGCGAGGACGCGATAGCGCGCGATCGAAGGCGACACGCCGGGTAGATACGCCGCGGTTACCAACAGCACGAAATACCCGATGAACTCGAACAGCCGCTCCATCGTGAGCGCCGCCAGTACGGAGCTGCTCGGCACGTGCGTCGAGCGAGACACGAAGACGATGCGCGCCGCTTCGCCGCTGTTCGCGACCAACACGTTGTTGAGTCCCGCGCCGGCGACGGTCGCGCGCATCGCCAAGCCGAGCGAGCTCACTCCCATGGGACGAAGGAAGATCCACCAGCGCGCCCCCTTGAGCGCGAGCGAGATGAGATTCGCGACACCGGCCAGCACGAGCGGCCAGCGGTCCGCGTTGCTGATCGATTGCCACGTCTCGGCCCAGTTGACATGGCGCGCGAAAAAAATGAGCAGCGCCACGATCCCAACCGTCAGCACTCCGCGTATGATCTTGCCGGCGTGACGCTTCATGCGGCGGGCAACGTCACGAAGCGGTAGCCGCGCTCGCGCAGATCGCCGATGATCGTCGGGATGGCGGCCGCGGTCTGGGCGCGATCGCCCGCGGGATCGTAGCCGTCGCCGTCGTGCAAGAGCAGAATCGACCCGGGACGGGCGCCGACGACGGTGCGCCGCGAGATCTCGTCCGCGCCGGGGCGCGCCGAGTCCCACACGCCCAACGTCCAACCGATGGTGCGTTGCCCGAGCGCGCGCGCGATCGGCGTGACCCATGGGCTACGGAAGCCGTGCGGCGCGCGGAAATGGCGGGGCTCGACACCGCACGCCTGCTCGACCGCGCGCGTACCGCGCACGAGATCGTCGCGCACGTACGCCGGCCCGCGGATGTGCAGTTTTCGGTGGAAGTAGCCGTGATTGCCGATCTGATGCCCATCGTTCGCGGCGCGCTCGACCAACCTCGGCCAGCGCTCGGCATGCCGGCCGAGCACGAAGAAGGTTGCGTGCACCTGGGCGTCGGCGAGCGCGTCGAGAATGCGTGGCGTCGCGTCTGGATTGGGGCCGTCGTCGAAGGTCAGGGCGACGACGCGCTCATCAGTTTGCAAGCGGCCGAGCGCACGGCCAAAGAGAAAGCTGTTGCGGTAGTACGTCCCGTGCGCCGCTCCACCGGCAAGGGCCAGGGTCGCGGCGCTCAGGACATCAGCGCCGATCATGCGGCGATGGTGGCGTAGCCTAGCAGGCGTGCGTAGAGGTCGAGCACCGAATCCGCGACGCGCGGCCAACTGTACGCCATCGCTCGCTCTCGGCCGACGCTGCCCAGGCGATGGCAGAGCTGTTCGTCGTCGAGCAACTGCACGAGCGAGTCAGCCAGGGCGTCGCGGTCGCCGCACGGCACCATCAGCGCTTCGCGGTCGTGCTGCACGACATTGCGGAAACCGGGGATGTCTGAGCAGACGATCGGCGTGGCGCACGCCATCGCCTCCAGTAGCGTGATCCCGAACGATGCCTTCGTCGTGGGGCACGCGTACATCGTGCTATGCGCGTAGTAGCTCGGACGACCGTCGAGGACCGCGCCGACGAAGGTTATATCGCGGTCGCCGCCGGCCACGCGGAGATAGTGCTCGCGAAGCGGACCGTGGCCCACTACGACGAGCTGCGCCTCGCGCTTCCGGCTGCGCACCCGCTTGAACGCATCGATCAGGGTCGACAGTCCGTTGCGTGGATCGAAGCGGCCGAGGAATAGGATGCTCGGCACGTCCGGGCGGATGCCCGGAGGCGCGGGGGCGTCGGGGCTGAATGCATCGACGTCGATCCCGTTGGGGATGACAATCCAGTCGGCGTCGAAGTAGCGTTCGTTCGACGCGATCGCGGCATCGGACACGGCGATGGCGGCGTCGAGGCGATTCAAGCGGTCCTGGAAATATTGCCGGCCGAGCGTGTAGGCGACCGACTTCTCGAAGTACGTGTGGAAGGTGCCCACCACCGCGCAGTTCGCCTCTTCCACGGCGAGCAAGGGCAGCACAGGCGTGAGCGGCGCGTGCACGTGCACGATGTCGTAGCGGCCGCGCTTGAGCACTTCGCGCATCTGCTTCCGCAGGCCTATGCCGAGCGTGACACGTGCCTGCGAGCCGTTGGCGTAAACGGGCTGGCTGCGTCCCAACCGGATCACGTGAGGGGCGGGCGCCGCTCCGGCGATGTTCGACGTGATGATGTCGACATGGTGTCCGCGGCTTCGCGCCTCGCGGGCGAAGAAGTGTACGTGTTCGCAGACGCCGCCAAGGTGCGGATAGTAATACTCGGTGACATGCGCGATCCGCAGCGCGCGTGGCATGCCGCCCAGGCTGTTATGCGGCAGTAGCGGAACCTCGGCGCGAGGCGCGAAGCCGCGCTTGGCGGATGGCATCAATAGTGGCATTGGCTACCGTTGGGCCGAGATCCGCAGCGTGCGGACCAGGAAGAGCTAAAGATGGTGGCGGCAGGTGCTTGCCACAACCGAATCGGAGCAAATCGTGGTGGGACAGCCAAACGTACAACTCAGCCTCCTGACGCGACAGGGTAGGAACGCCCCTAGCAAGGTCCTAGCTGACTACGAGGTCAGGTGACCAAGAGTTGCTATCGGGCTCTCATACGGTGACCCTTCCTCGGCAACCAAACTGAGGAATGAAATGGGATTCGAACAGTACCACGAGCCGCCGAACGAGCTCAATCAGGAAACGCGGACCTTCGCGCGAATGATCACATCGCTCATCGAGGAAGCTGAGGCCATCGGCTGGTATCAGCAGCGCATTAGCCTCGAGAAGGATAAAGAAGCCCGTGCGATCATGGGCAACGCCCAGCAAGAAGAGTTCAAGCATTTCGGCATGGACCTCGAATTTCTCCTGCGCAAAACGCCCAAATGGCGCACGATCCTCCAAGAGATTCTGTTCACGTCCGGCGATATCGTCGAGAAGGGGGAAGAGGCGGAAGATGATGCGAAGTAGCGTCTAGCTCTGGCTCGGCGCGCGGACGCACTGCCGTGCTCCGCGCATGGTCGCCAGCTACATTCTGGCGTGACTCCAATCATGGTGCGCTCGGCTCGGTCGCTGCTCGTCGGCGGGCTGCTCGCGATTATTGCGGCCCTCGTCTTCCTGCCGCTGCGCGTCGGCGGGCTGCGCTCGCATCCACGGCCGGTGGCCGACTACGCGGCGGCGGTGGCCCGCTTCGAGTCCATGCGCACGCTGGAGGCCGGCGTGGTGAGCGAGTATGGCGCGTCGCGCTTGCTCACGCATGGCGCGAAGGCGCCCAAAGTCGCCCTACTCCTTCATGGGCTGACGGCGTCGCCGTGGCAGTTCGATTCGCTCGGCGCCGCGCTGTTCAAGCTGGGATACAACGTGCTGATTCCGCGCTTGCCACTGCACGGTGAGCGCGGCCGCGACGTCAGCGTGCTCAACGGCTTGACGGCGGAGAAGTATCGCGACCTCGCGGATGGATCCGTCGACATCGCGCTCGGTCTCGGCGACACCCTCGATGTGATCGGATTGTCGGGGGGTGCGACGGCGGCGGCGTGGATCGCCCAATTCCGAAGCCGCCTGCATCGCGTGTTGATCATCGCGCCGGCGCTGGGTGTAGCGCACGTGCCGGGGATGCTCGGTGATCCGGTGGCGCAGGCGGCGGCGCGCCTCCCGAACGTGACGGTCCATCAGGGCGGAGAGGTTCCGCGGCCACACGTCTACGCCGGATTCTCCACGCATGCCGTCGCCCAAACGATGCGACTCGGCGGCGCGGTGTTCGATGCCGCGCTACGCGATGCTCCGCGCGCCGACGCGATCGTGCTGATCACCAACGGGGCCGATCACACCATCGACAACGCGAAAGTCGCGGCGCTGGCGACGCTATGGGAGCGGCGCGGCGCGCGCGTGACGCGCTTCGAGTTCGACGCGGCGCTTGGTCTCACGCACGATGTGATCGATCCGACCGAGCCGTGCGGCGATACGGCGATCGTCTACCCCGTGCTGATCACGCTGCTCGACGGAAGGGGCAAGCCGTTCATCGCCAAGACGCGAACGCGCGAGAGGAGCTGCGCTAGAACGTCAGCGATAGCTCCAGCCCCGCGAACCACCCGCTGATGCGGTCCGAGAAGGAGGTCGATCGCGAGACGGGCCGCCCGCGCCGCCGCACGACCGATTTGTCGAACGTCGCAGCGACGTTGCCGAAGACGTAGCCCGCCTGCGGCGTGATATCGACAACGGATGAGACGGGGATCACGGCGTCGAGCCCAAGACTCGTCGTCCACCCGGTGCCCGTACTCGTCGCGCGCACCAGTCCGCTCGTCGCATCGGCCGAACTCGACTCACGCAACAGCTCCAGCGATGGCGTCAGCAGCACGGAGCCCCACGGCAGCGTCAAAGAGCCGTACGCGCCCATCGTGCTGCCGAGTGGAATGAGGAGATTCGGTTGATCGTTTCGCGCGTCGCCAAAGGGCCGCGTGTAGAAGATGGAGACGCGCGCGTCGAGCTCGTCGTCGAGCTCGTCCCACGGATTTTCGATCAAAGCGGAGAGCGCGACCTTGGCCGTGACGTCGCCGCCGCCCGGAAAAAGGTTCTTCCCGCCTAACGAGTCGGCGAAACTCTTGCGCACGTCGAACCCGGCGCTGAGCTGATTGGCGGTGCCGACCACACCCGACAGTGTGGCTCCCCCTCGCACCGTCGTTCCGCGATAGTAGACCGCCGCCCGGCCCGATGGCTTCGGCTCGACATCGACGCCCCCGCGGAGCGACAGCATGACGTCACCGAGATTCACGCCTTTCGCGCCGCGAGCACCGAACATCGCCGGTGCACCGAACGCGAACGACTCGAGATCAATCGTCGACGTTCCCGCGCTTCCGATCGCAACCGCTTGCAGGGAATCGAGCCGTTCCGGCTGGCTGGCGGAGCGCGCCTCGAGGGTCAGCGTGTCACCCGGACTGAAGATCACATCCAGCTTTCCGCCGAGCGGCGTGGTGCCTTGAATCGTCGACGCCGCCGCGGCGAATCGCACGCCGGTTCCGTCGAGCCGAAAACGAACGTGCGTAGCCCGCACCTCGTACGAGACGAGCGCCGTGCTCTCGTTCACCTTCGCGCCGCCGATAGTGTACGCGCGATAGGCGCCTCCGAGCGTGATGGACTGCCGGGTTGGATGTGCGAAGAGAGACGAGTCGAGACTCTGCGCCGACGCGCCTGGTGCGTACAGCAGCGCCGCCGCGACCATGGTCACGGCGGCGAGCTGCGCGGTCACGCGCACGGTGCGCATCGATCGCGGATGAATGCGCGTCTCCGCGCTCAGCCGGTGGTCTTGGGCGCCTTGTGCGCTTGCCGCCATGCGTGAAGCTGCGCCTTCGCGGCCGCCTTGTCGATCTTGCCCGCCTTCACGTCCGCGCGCAGCTGCCGACGCTCGGCGCTCAACGCCTTGAGCCATTCCTTCTGCTCGGGCGTCGCGTGCTCGAAGCGGCGACGAAGGCGAGCACGGTCCTCGGCGACACGCTCGCGCTGTGCGGTGCGGTCAGGCCGTGTAGCCGCCTGCGCATGCGCCACCGCCGGCACTGTACTGGCGCCGAGCATTGCGGCGGTACCGAGCGTCAGCAGCCTAAGAGAAAGTCTCATACCGGCACTCCTATCGTGGGGATGGTTCAATCAGCTCGGCAGAGCGGGCTAACACGTTGGACGATGGCTGATGTGCGATGTTAAGGTTCGTGAAATCGCCACGCCAAAGCACGAGGAGCGGCCCCAACACTGAGGTTAAGCCTGCTGCGGCGCCGAGTAGGTCGAGGGATTTGCCCCCTCGGTTGTCCAGCTGGCCGCCGACCGGGCGCGTAGCGCCCGGCTCCGACTTGCCGGCATCGAGGTCGTTCCAGTTCAAGATTGCGTTGAATCCGAGGAAGTACGTGCCCTGGGTCTGCCAGCGCCAAAAAGGACGAATCCCGAACATCACGACGTGCCCCTTTCCGATCGGCGCGTCCACAAGCTGCGCGCGTCCGGCGAGAGCCTGACCGCCGGCCAACGTTCCGGAGAGCAGCATGTCATTCGGGTTGGTCGGGAACATCAGGATGATGCGCGGCCGCTCGGCCTCGGCACCCTGACCGGGCAGCCCGCCGCCGCCACCGCCTCCGCCGCGATTTCCGCGTCCGGCACCGCCTTCCGCTGCGGTGGCCGAGCTGTACGTGGAGTCGTAGGGCGACAGCCGCAGCATCGTTGCGTTCGGCGTCACATTTTGGCTACCCACGGCGCCGCGTCCGCCACCGAGCGGATTGTTGGGAATGCCACCGGCATTGATCACCGGACCCTGGTTGAAGTAGACCGGAAGCTGGTTGCCTTCATACCCGTACGCGAGCGGACTTTTCTTGTCATTGAACACGCCGCGCAGAATTGCGCCGCGTGCGAAGAGATCCGCCGGATTCTCGATGGTGATGCCGGACGTGAGATTGTATTCGGGGAAGATCGTGGCCGTCGACCCTTCGGTGATCAACGTGCCGCCGTCCTGAACGAACTTTCTCAGGTTCATCAGCCCTTCGAGCCCCATACCGCCACGGATGTCATCGCTCTGATCCATGAAAGCGAGATTGGGCGTGAGCGCCGTCTTCTTATACGGGAGGGGCGTCTTCCCGGTCATCGGCATCCCGTTCACCTGGCTGGTCGCGGTACCACCAACGTGCGGGAAGATGATGACGTCGTACTTCGCGCGCAGATTTCCCTCGGTGAGCTTCTGGTCGGCGAAATAGCTGTAGGGAATGCCGTAGGTATCGAGCGCCGCGCGAACCCATCCTTCGTCCTGCGTGCGCGTCCAGCTGTGCACGTACCCGATGCGTGGGATGTCGAGGTCATGCGCCTTCACCGTCGGGGCCGCGGCCATCGCGTAGCCGGAGAGACCGAGATCCTTGAGCATCGGCTCGAGCTTGGCGCGATCGGCGT
>JALZAE010000458.1 GCA_030948535.1 Gemmatimonadota bacterium
GCTCTCGCTCGGCCTCGTCGGAATCTCCCGTGCGATCAACAGAGGACGCGCTGCTCGGTCCGAACGGTCGCACGTCCGCCGTCTCGGCTACGGTCGACTGTAGCTCATTGAGACTTCCCTTGAACTCCCGGATGCCTTTGCCGAGCGACGCCCCGATCTCGGGCAGCCGCTTGGCTCCAAAGAGCAAGAGACAGACGAGACCAATCAGGAAGATCTTCTCGATCCCAATTCCACCCATACAATCTCCGCGTCGTTATCCAGATTGCAGAACACCCCGAACAGAAAAGGACAATTGTCCCGGTTACGCCAGCCTGTGTGCTTGATTGGATGTCGCGTACGCTTGCCAACACCGACGAACCACAAGCTAGCTCTGCCGTGGCCCGACCGGAGGAACACGAACGAGACATGTGGACCGCTAACTGCTCTTGCTACGGCTCGAGCGTCCGCAGCGCGAGGATAGCCTCAAGCTCGGGCAAATGCGCCATGTCTTTGGGACGTCCCGCGGCGCGCTTCGCGACAATCAGCGTCGGCAGATCAAGTATGCGAAACGACACCGAAAAGGCCCTGACGGTCTCTGAGTGCTTGCGAACGGCGGCGTATTCGCTGACGCCCGCGATGTTGTCGAGGACGTCGAGCGCGCCTTCAGTTGTCCGCAATGTGAGTACGGGTGTCGTCCGCAGCGTGCGGGTATCCATGAAAAACGGCAGTCCGGGCTCGACATCGCGCGGGTATGCCTTCCACGCCGCAAGAAGCGTGGCGAGACGCTCGAGATTTGCCGGTGCCGCGTCGTAGCAGATGTCGAGATCGTTCGTGACATGCGCTGAGCCGTGAGCGCTCCCGGCAACGCCGCCCACGACTACAAACACCACGCGCGCGTTCACCAAACCGGTCAACATCGACGCGAAGCTCAAGTGATCTCGGGTCTGCGCTTTCGCGAGTGTGTGCGCGGCGCGCCAGCGCCCATACTCCGAGCTTGGCGAAGCTTGTTGAGGAATGCCGCATTGGCATCAAGTTGCTCGAGGCGTTGGGCGGCCGACAATGCGAGACAACCGCGCAGAAGACCAATGTCTACGCCATAGCTTCGCGCCGCTTCTATCGTCTTGAGCGGAGACTGCGCGCGTGTGTCGGACGGTCGCCCGCGGCGACGTGGCGTAGCATGCACGCGTGCCGCGGAAAGCGCAGCACTGAACGTGGAGAGGTATCTGGCGAGATCGATCACCACGGCGGCAACGGCGTCCTCCCCTAAGGGGACCTCGACCGCGCGCGCAAGTGGATCAGACTCGAGCGCAAGAGTGGCCATGCGGGCGGCGACAACGAGCGGTGCGCCGACTGCCGTGTGAAGCAGGCGGACGAGTCCCAGCCAACGCGCCTCGCCTGCGCCACGACCGAGCGGTCGGCCCAGCAGCCGCACGGCGTTCTCTACCCACTTTTCGTCGGCACGGCAGGCGAGTGCAAATTGACGCGCAGTCATGCCATAAATATACCTAATACCTAGGTATATTTCAAGCACAGCCACGTTGTCGCACCAGGTTTGCGCGACAACTCATACTTCGTGTTGCGGAGACATGCTGATCGCGCGAGGTACCTGCGAAGACAGACATCGCGACTGACAGCCAACTCCGAAGTTCCCGACTGGTAAGTGTGTGTAAGAGGCGAACAGAACTTCTATTCTGTGCGGGAGCCGCTGACCGTCCGCGCAGGCCGGACCGGGGGGGGGCGTGGGTATGCTGCCGCCGCTCGGGCCACACCGCCGATTGCGTTGGGACGCGGCAATGACCGGACTCGCCACTTCTGCGTCGCCGCTTCCGAATGTCCTTCAATGATCCCCGCGCTGAACTTCCGGCGCCTTGCTAACTAGAACTCCAAAGGCACATCATCGCGCGCACCTCAATTCAGTTCAAAAACTCATGAGCTCGACTCCGAACACCGGTCATCCGTCTCAAGTGCCGGTCAGCCAATGCGCTGGGCGCACGGTAGTGTCGTACGTGCGGCTTACCGCAGGGCCTAGTCGCGCCTCCTCGGAATTCGAGGCGAAGAAACCTGTGCTGCCGACGCGGCTCTAGGGTTGCGTCATGCCTGCGTTCTCAGAGGGAGGAACCGGCCCGTCCGCCGTATCCCCATCCATCCTCCTCGCCGTGGCTGAGGCGACTATCGCACCCCGTACGCCGTCAACGCCGCCGCCCACCTCCGCAGAGGATCCAGCGGCGGTACGTCTGCGGTGTGCGAACTGCGGCGGAGCGATGTCCATTCCGAAGTCCGCGCTCGCGTGCGGCACACCGGTGAACGTCCGTTGCCCATACCCGCACTGCAGCACGCTCCTAACGGTCACGCCGGGCGCTCCTCCGACGCTTCCCTCGGTGCGGCAGTGCGCCGTATCTAAACGGCTGCTCGAACGCGCGCTGAAATATGCGGGGGACACGCACACCGTCGCCGACCTCGAGGAGGCGATCGCGCTTGGCACGATGCAGTCGTGGCCCGGCCCGCACTCGCTCGTGATCACCCAAGTGGTAACGTATCCTCAACTCAAGGAACTTCGCGTGTGCTTGGCCGCCGGACGGATGAAGGAGATCGAGCAGATCACGCCGATCATGCTCGCGTGGGGTCGGCAGCGAGGTTGTACGCGCGCGGTGTTCGCGGGCCGTCGCGGATGGCTTCGCGCTTTTCCCGCCAAGAGCGGGTGGACGGAAAGCACCCTCATCATCATGGAACGGAGCCTCTGATATGGGTGGCATGATCCAGGGAGTCGAGCAAGCGGTGCAGGGCCCGCTGCACGACGTGCTCGGCAAGATCGTGGACGAGAAATCGCTCAGCGATGCGCTCGGCGCCGACCATGCGGATCTGACGGACCCCTTCGCGTCCTTGGCGGAGAGCCTGGGCGGACTGGTCCATGACGCGCAGACAACGGGCGATGCCGCGCATTCGCCGGATGCGGCGGGGGCGGCTTCGGCATCAGTCGAGGCGCCACCGCCTGCACCATCCGTCGTGCCGGAGCTTGAGGTTGACAAGAGCGATGCCAATAGGATGGAGTACGGGCACGAGACCCAGGACATTCAGGGGCGAATTTTCGAGGTCCAGCAATCCGTCTTGGGGGATTACCGCGTCGATCCCGCAGAGCAGCATCGACCCGCGGACGAATATGTTCGGGGTGCCGCCGGCGAGGGGCAGGGCACGGCTGGCGTCTCCGTCAGCGGAGCAAGTGATACGTGGGCGGCTCTAGTGCATCAGCATGACGTCGCCGTCACGATCGCGCAGGAGATGTCGCACCCCATCGTCGGCGCGACCGCGGACGACGGGCATCTAGTCATCACCGTCGCCGCGAGCGCGACATCCTCTGATCCAGCCGGCGGCGCGATCGAGGTCCACGCCGCCAACTTGGAGCCCGCCGTCGCCACCGATGCGGACGCCGCTCACCACGGCGGTAGTTCATCCGGTCAGCAAGCCGAGGCGCACGCGTCGCTCGTCCATGACCAGGATCATGTTGCAGCGCATGATTCGTCCTCGGCGGTTGAGGGGGAGCCCTAACGAGCGCGTCGTTTTAGTCGCCGTCCTTCTTACGGCCCGTCTGTTGGACGCTTCAGAGACGCGTTCTACTGAGCGCCGATTCTTCACGACCGGAGACTTACAATGCCGTCGCGGGTGCGAGTCCCGCACGGGTATCGACGGGCCAACGCATCGCGAAGTCGCGACCCGGCTAGCGCACGCCCCTCAGGCCATACCTACGATCGCGCCCACCCAGACACCATCCGGGCCAAGTTGCTCACGCGCGCCTCGGCTGACCCGCGGTCACTCGATCGCTAGCATTCTGCACCTACTATCATCGAGCCGCACATGCGAATCGTTCCCCGTCCGCGCATCGCGACGTTACCGCTCCTCGCGATTCTCCTGGTGGCGAGCGCCGCGACGCTCGCCGCGCACGACACCTGGCTCGTTCCGGACAGCGGCTTCGTCGTCCCCCACGCAATGGTCAGGCTGCATCTCACCAGCGGCGACGCGTTCCCAGTCGATGACTTCGCGATCGACCGGAAGCGCATTCGCGGCGCCTGGATGCGGCTCGCGGGCACGCGGTCTCCTCTTGCCGTGGAAGCACCCGCGGAACGACACCTCGCGCTGACTGCGCGCGCCGACCGGGAAGGGGTGGCAACGCTATGGGTGGCGCTCGCCCCAAAGTCGCTCGAGCTCACCGACGCCAAAGTGACCGAGTATCTGGATGATATCGCTGCGACGGCGACCGTACGCCGACGGTGGGATGCGATGCCCGCCCCGAGGCGCTGGCGCGAGACATATACGAAGCACGCGAAGAGCTTCGTTCGGGTGGGCGAGCCCGCGCACGATCGCACGTGGGCGACGCCGGTGGGCCTCGGCCTCGAAATCGTTCCCGAGCGTGATCCCACCACAGTGCAAACCGGGGATACGATCAGGGTGCGCGTCCTTTCGCACGGAGCACCTGTGGCGGCGCTGCCCATCGGCTTTCAACACGAAGGCGACACCGCGACGGGAATGCGCACGACGAGCGGCGATGGCCGTGCGTGGTTCGTGCTGGGCGCGGCCGGCCGTTGGCTCATCAAGGCCACCGATCTTCGGCCCTCTCGTCGTCCGAACGAGGAGTGGCAAAGCGATTTCACGACGCTGACGATCGCCGTTCGCGCGCACGGCAGCGCGCGATAGCGGATCATCGAGAACTGTGGAAGCGCTGGCGCGTCGTAGTGCGACGCGATAGCGTGCGTGCTCGCCCGCGCACCGTCTTAACGCAGTACTACAATCTCGAGGAACAGCACGTGAAGTTCGTGGTCCTGATCTACAACGACATCGCCATGCTCGATGCACTCCCCGCCAAGGAGTTCGACTCGACCATGCGCGACTGCCTCGCGTACGCCGACGACCTCCAAAAAGAGGGACGTCTCCTGGAATCGCAGATGCTCGAGAGCGCGACGACCGCCAAGTCCATCCGCGTTCGCAACGGCAAACGGACCACCGTCGACGGACCGTACGCTGAGGCGAAGGAAGTGCTGGGCGGATTCAATCTCATCGAAGCCCAGGACATGGACGAAGCCATCGAGATGGCGTCGCACTTTCCCTGGTCGAGCACCGGCTGCGTCGAGATTCGTCCGGTTCGCGACATCGAAGCCGTGCGGCAGCGCGTCTCCAGCCCCGGCTGACGAACTTCGCCAATGCGGCTCGTCAGCCACCAAAACCTGTTTCGCCGGCCGAGCGAGCGAGGCGTTTCATAGCGGGC
>JALZAE010000460.1 GCA_030948535.1 Gemmatimonadota bacterium
CCTCCTGGGCCGCGCCGGTCGTCGCGCGGAGGATCGACACCTCGTCGTCAGCCGATGGATAGCCGACGCGCACGTCGAACAGGAACCGGTCGAGCTGCGCCTCCGGCAGCGGATAGGTGCCCTCCTGCTCGATCGGATTCTGCGTCGCCAGCACGAAGAACGGCTCGGGCAGTCGCAGCGATTCCCCCGCCGCGGTGACGCGATGCTCCTGCATGGCTTCCAGCAGCGCCGCCTGGGTGCGCGGCGGCGCGCGGTTGATCTCGTCGGCGAGGACGATGTTGCCGAAGATCGGACCGCGCACGAAGCGGAAGCGCCGCGCGCCCGTGGCCGCGTCTTCCTCCATGATCTCCGTGCCCGTGATGTCGCTCGGCACCAGATCCGGCGTGAACTGGATGCGGCGGAAGTCGAGCCGCATCGCGCTGGCGATCGAGCGGATCATCAGCGTCTTCGCGAGGCCGGGCACGCCGACGAGCAACGCGTGCCCGCCTGCCATCACGGCCATGAGAATCTCTTCGACGGCGGCGTCCTGCCCCACGATGCGCTTCGCGACCTGCGCTCGCAGTCGCGCGGCGGATTCCGCCAGCGCCTCCGAGGGCAGCGTCGCCGCGCTCACTTTGTCGCGCGGCGCCGGCGACGCGTGAGCAGGAAGATCGAGCCGTCCACCGCGCCGGACTCGGCGAGCGAGCGCGATTCGTCGAGCATCTCGAAGCCGCGCAGCTTCATGACGTAGTCGCGCTGGTCGGCGCGCGGGTCGAGCACGGCGAGCGCCGCGTTCTTCACGGCGAGCACCGGCTCGCTCAGCGGCGCCTCGACCAGCACGACATCCCACAGCTCCGGAATCTCGACGCGGATGTTGGCGACGGGCGCATCGCCGCTGGCGCCAATGCGGATCGGCGCCGCGCGCCGGCGGAGCGACGCCGTGAATGGCGCGGACGACGGCGCGGTCACGTCACGACACCGACGATAGTCTCGACCGGATCCGCGAGCGGTGGCAGCGTCGAGAAGAATCGCGACAGCTGCTGATCGAAGAGATACGTCGATCCACGCACGGATGAGCCCCGGTCGACCGTCGCGACGCCGATCACGATCTCTTCGCCGCCTTGCCCGCGGAAGGTCACGTAGTCCGCGCCCTCCTTCTCCAGGAACGCGGCGTAGATGGGATTGCGCCGCGCGAAGAATTCCTTGGCCGCGGCGATGACGCCGGCCGCCGGCAACGTGGTTTGATACTCCTGCATCATACGCGTCGTGCTCCGAGTTCGGTTTGGTCCACTGTCGTCCAGCGAAATGTACTACCGGCGCGCCGCCGCTTCGTCCGCCAGATCGGGCGCGTACTCCAGCGGCAGCTCCACCGTGAACGTGCTCCCCTCTCGCGGCGCCGACTGTACGCTGATGTCGCCGCCGAGCGATCGCGCCAACTGCCGCGCCAGTGATAGACCGAGCCCCGATCCACCGAAGCGCCGCGTCGTCGAGCTATCGCCCTGCCGAAACTCCTCGAACATCGCCCCCTGCAGCTCGGCCGAGATGCCGATGCCGGTGTCGCGCACGGCGAAGTACACCATGTCGCCGCGCACCTCGACCGACGCGGTGATCTCGCCTTTCTCCGTGAACTTGTACGCGTTGCTCAGGAGGCTCGCGAGCACCTTTACGACTCTTTTACGATCGCTCAGCATCGTGGGAAGCACGTCTTCGGGCTCGGCGACGCGAAGCGTGACGCCCTTGGGCAACCCCACCGTATCGAACACGGCTTCGTGCAGTGCATCGCGCGGATCGAAGCGATCGAGCTCGACCTTGAGCTCGCCACGCCTGAGCGTCGTGAGGTGCAGCAGATCCTCGATCAACAGCAGCAGACGCTCACCGGCGGCGCTCACCTGCGTCAGCGTAACGCGCTGCTCCTCCGTCACCGGCCCCGACAATCCTTCCTGCAACAGATACGTGTAGCCGAGCACGGCGGTGAGCGGCGTGCGCAGCTCGTGCGACATGTTGGCTAGAAACTCATCCTTCACGCGCCTCGCCTCGAGCGATTCGAGATACAGCTTCTCGAGCTCGGCGTTGCTCTCGACCAACGCGGCATTGGTGCGGCGCAGCTGGTCGATCATCGACGCTTTCTCGGCCGTGGCCGCCATCTGATCGGCGACGATGCGGAGGAGTCCGTGCTCCTCCGCGTTCACCTTCACTGGATCGGCGTAGTAAAACGTGACTGCCCCGAGCACTTTGCCGCGCGTCTGCAGCGGCAACGCGACGAGCGCGCGCACCCCGAGCTCGGTGAACGACTCGCGCCATTCGGCCAGCGATTCGTCGGCCTGGATATCGGGGACGTGCACCGACCGTCGATCGCTCACGGCTTCGCCACTCGGGCCAAGACCGACTTTGACGCGCATATGGCCGAGGTAGCGTTGATAGCGCTCGGGCCAATTGTACGCCGCGGCGAGGCGCATCGTGTCGCTCTCGCCATCGATCACGTAGACGGAGGCGAAGGTGGCGCCGACGAGCGGGCTCACGCGCTCGAGCGCGAATTGGAAGACGTCTTCCGGCCGGTCGGCCGTGAGAAAGGCGTGCACGATCTCGCGCACCGCGATCAGCTCGCGAAGTCGCGGGTCCGGCGCGCCGCTTGTCTCGGATGGCCCCGTCACCCTGGAGAATCTACCCGCGTCCCGATAGGGGCGTCAGGCGCCCGTTGAGTATTCCGGGGCGTCCATCTATCTCTGCATTCGTGTCCTACGTCGAACGCGGAGAAATTCTCGAGCGGGCCCGCGCGCTCGCGTCGCTCAGGCGCTGGCGCGATGCGATCGCCGAGCTCGAGCGCGCACTCGCCATCGATCCGGCGGACGCGACGGCGCATTGCCACATGGCCGTCGCGTTGCTGGAGCTCGGCGAGCTGCAGCGCGCGCTCGAATCGGCGGACCGCGCCGTTGGTTACGCACCGGATGAGGAGTGGGGCCACCGCCTGCGCAGCGTCGCGCTGCTGCGGTTGAAGAAATCCAAGCTCGCGCTCGCCGCGGCCGAGGAGTCGGTGCGATTGGCCCCATACGAGCCGTTCGCGCTGCAGACGCTGTTCGCCGTTCAATCGAACTTGAAGAAGCTGCGCGAGGCGCAGGCGACGGCGGAGCTCCTCCTCCGCCTGCGCCCCGAGGATGCGGACGCGCACACCAATCTCGGCTTGCTCGCCATCAAGCGCTCGAAGTGGAAGGAAGCCGAGGCGCATTGCCGGCGTGCGCTCGAGATCGATCCCGTCAACCACGACGCGCTCAATAATCTCGGCGTCGCGCTCTTGAACACGCGCCGGCGGCGCGAGGCGATCGTCTGCTTTTATCAGGCGCTCAATGCGCGCCCGACGCACGCCTTGGCGCAGAGCAATCTGCGCACGGCCGCGTCACGGTACCTTCGACCCGTCGGCGTCATTGCCGGCGGCTTGGTGCTGATCAACGATCTCGTTCAGAATAGAGGCGGCGCGGCCGCGTTGCCCGTGCTGGTCATCGCCGTGATCGCCGGCGCGGGCTACTGGTACTGGAGCCGGCGCCGGTGGAACGCCCTTCCGGAAGATGTCCGGCGCGCGCTCGCCGATGATCCCGCACGACTTACCCCACGCGAGTGGGTGCTCGGTCTCGCGTTCATTGGCTGCGGATTTGGCTTCACCTGGTGGACGATCATGTTGATGTTCATGCGTGGCCCGGGCCCGAGCGACCCGCGGGCCTGGCTGGCGTGGGCAGTGCTCGGCGCTGGCGCGGCGCTGCTCGGCAAGCTGCTGATGCCCACGCGACGGCGCATGCGCGCCTACGCCAAGCAAAAGTCGTAACGCGCTACTTCTTCGGCGAGCGCGCGGCGCGGATCTCCAGCCGGTGCACCAGGACATCGCGCGGCTGCGACACGTTGTACCAGACCGCGTCCGCCACTTCGCCCGCCGACAGCTTCCAGCTCGAATCGCGGTCGCTCGTGGAGAAGTTCGTGTCGACGCCGCCGGGCATGATCACCGAGACGCGCACGCCGGCGTCGCGCACCTCGAGCATCAGCGACTCCGAGAACGCCATCACCGCCCATTTTGTCGCCGCGTAGCAGGAGCCGCCGACGAAGGCGCTCCGTCCAGCGATCGACCCGATGTTGATCACGTCGCCGCGCCCGCGCGCGATCATCTTCGGCAATAGCGCCTTCGTGACGTGGAACAATGCGTTCAGATTCACGTCGACCTGCTGGTGCCACTCGTCGGCGCCGAGATCGAGGAGCGGCTTGATGATGCCGAGGCCCGCGTTGTTGACCAGCACCTCGGCGTCGACGCTGCCCAACGCGCGCGCGATGCCGGCGCCATCGCGCAGATCCACCGCCACCGGCGTGCACCGGCCCCCGGCGACTCCGATTTCCTCGGCGAGCGTCTCGAGATCCGTCGCCGTCCGCGCGACCGCGACGATGTCGTACCGCTCCGCGAGCCGCAGCGCCGTCGCCCGCCCGATCCCCCGCGACGCCCCCGTGATGACCGCGATCGGTTTATCCAATGTGAGCTCCTCAACGAGAACGGAAATGCCGAGTCTCGCCCCACACCCTACACTCCACGCCCCGCCTCACCGCGTCACCCGATACATCGCCCCGTAAATCAGCTTCGTGCCGAACAGCAAGGAGGCGAGCGGTATCCGCTCGTCGTTGCCGTGCATTCGGTCCTCGTCGTTCTGGTCGAGTGGAAAGGGGAGAATTCCGTACGCCTGCATCCCCCAGGCGCGCAGCTGAGCGCTGTCTGTTGCCCCCGTGCTCATGTACGGCACCGTCACCATCGAGGGCGCGAGCGCCTTCACCGTCGCCGCGATCGCGGAGAACATCGGCGACTCGAACGACGACGCCGGCGGATCGACCTGATTCGCATCGGCGACCGTGACGCTGACGAGCGAGTCGTTGATCGCGCGCCGAAGCCGGCTCACCACGCTGTCGATCTTCTCGCCCGGCAGCGTTCGCACGTTGAGATTCGCTTGCGCCTCGACCGGGATGACGTTGTTGCGGATGCCGCCGCTCACCTGCGTCGCGCTGATGCCGTTGCGCAACACGGCG
>JALZAE010000478.1 GCA_030948535.1 Gemmatimonadota bacterium
GTAGCGCGCGGCATCGGCTTTCTCAATCTCTATTTCGCGCGGATGCAGACGCACCTGTTCGAGACGCCGGTGCCATCGCTCCTGGCGACCATTGCCGCGCTGGCGTTGGTGCCGCGCCTCAGCTCGCTCGACCGCTACTGGCTCGCCTGCGCGGCGATCCTCGTCGCGCTCTATGGTGCGTACTGGTTCGCCGGCGACTATCTCGGCCCGCGCTTTCTCCTTCCGCTCGCGCCGCTATGCGCGCTGTGGACAGCTCGGCTGCCAGCGATCGTGCGCGAGCGATGGGGACCCGGCACCGCCTATCGCGCGACGCTCGCGACGTACGCAGTGGCGGGAGTCGGAGCGCTCGTGCTTGGCGTGCCGGCCCGCGTGCACGAGTATCGCGCGATCGCACCGCTCGAGCGCTGGGACGCGGGCGGGGCCGCCATCGCCGCCGGCGCCCGCGGTGCGATCGTGCTCGTGCGGGAGAATTGGGGCGGACAGGTCGTGGCGCGCTTATGGGCGCTCGGTCTCACGCGGAGCGATGCGTCGTATCTCTATCGCCGAGTGGATACCTGCGTGCTCGATGAGCATCTCGACGCCGTCGAACAGTCCGGCGCGCGTGGTGTCGCCGCGCTCCGCGCGCTTGCGACGCTCATGGTCGACTCATCACTTCTCGTGGCCTCACCGTACTCGCAGCGCACGAACGAGCGCGCGCTGCCCGGCCTCGACTACTCGCCGCGCTGCCGGGATCACCTCGCGGAGAACCAATCGGGCTTTCTGCCGTACCAGCCCTTCATCGTCGCCCGCGGCGGTGGCAATCTGTTCGTGCGCGACATGGGCGCGCGTGACACGCTACTGCTGGCCGAGCATCCTCAGGCGCCACTGTTCGCCGTACGACTCGATCTGGCCGCCGGCGGCCGGGGCCTGTTTGTCGAGCGGGTCAACCGCGATTCGATCATCGCCACCGCTCGCACGCCGCCCCGCTAGAAGACACCGAGCGCCCATTCGCGGACGCGCTCGTAAATCCATAGCGAGTCAGCGGCATCGAGCTGCGCCACGCGACTGCGCGCCAGACATTGCTCGAGCAGCTCCACCGTCTGATCCGAAGTTGCTCCGGCATCGCGAATTCCGCGCGCGAACTCGCGTACCGAGTGCTCGAATTCTGCATCGAGGTGCTGCGCCGCGAAGGTGACGTCGGCGCAATGGCGCTCGAGCTGGGTCTCGAGCGCGGTTTGGAACTTCATGTACTCATCATCCCGATCGTCGCGCATGGCCGCCGCGCCTGGCGTGAGGGCTGACTAGACAATGGCCACATCCCATCCCCGGCACAACGACCCGCATCTTTCGTTACGGCAGTCGCTGTCGACTTGGCGGCACGCAACGAAGCGAATCGCGCTCCGGGTGACGTGAATCACAGACGCACCCCCGCCCGTGGGTGTACACAGCACTCGGCGCGCGACGCATCACTGGTCACGCGCCGCGTAAGTTATTGCAGGTCCATTTCAGGAGGCTCGTGTGAATCGCAAGGTCATCGTGCTGTCGCTGTCCATCATCGCCGCCGCGTGTGAACGATCCAAGGCAGGAAGTCCGCCCGACATGGCGGCGTCGGATTCGGTTCGCACTCTCAGCATCCAGCTCGCGCAGGCGAAGGCCGTCGCGGTCCAACAGGATTCCGTGCTCCAGGGCGTAAAGGAGACCACCCAGCTCATCGACGAGATCGACAAGGAGCTCTCGAAGGTGAAGGGCCTCAAGGGTGGCGTCCGCAAGGCGGGGAACGGCGAAGGGCCGACCGATCCGCGCGTGCAGGCGCGCGACCGTCTGCTCACGCGGGTGCACGAGGTGACTCGTCTCCTCGCCATCAATCGCGCCCGCGTGAAGGCGCTCACCGCCAGCGGCGATTCGATCTCCGCGCGCGCCACCGGTCTCGAGCAGACCATTTCCTCGCTCGAGCAGATGGCCGAACGGCAGCGGGGCGAGATCGCTCAGCTGACGCAGGCGGTCGACTCGCTTCGCAACTTCGGGCAGAAAGTCGTCGCCGAGCGCGATGCCGTGATCGACACCGCGAAGACGCTGCGCAAGGAAATCAACACGGTGTACTACGTGATCGGCACGAAGGATGAGCTGATCAAGCGCGGCCTGATCACCGAGGAAGGCGCGCGCCGCTTCCTACTTTTCGGCGGACGCACCGTGATCCCGGCACGCGGCGTCGACACGACGCTCTTCACATCGATCGACAAATTCGCCGACGTCGACATTCCGCTGCGGAACGGATCACGGGGCGTGCAGATCATCTCGCGCCACGATCACTCGCTCGTCGAGCTCCCGAAGACCCCCGACGGCAAGTCCGCCAACACGATGCACATCAAGAACCCGACGCAATTCTGGTCGGCGTCGAAGTTCCTCATCATTCTGGAAGGGTAGGCGGAGAGGGGGGT
>JALZAE010000489.1 GCA_030948535.1 Gemmatimonadota bacterium
GTGCCCTACGGCGGGGGCGGGCTGAGCTGCGGCATCGCCGCCGCGATGCGCGCCGTGTCGCCCGCTACGCGCGTGTTCGCGGCCGAAGTCGAGACGGCGGCACCGCTGAGCGCATCTCTCCGGGCGCACTCACCGCAGATCGTCGAGTACGCGGCGAGCTTCGTCGATGGCATCGGCGGACGCAGCGTACTTGCCGAGATGTGGCCCATCGCCAGCGATCTCCTCGCCGGCTCTCTGGTGATGCCGCTGGATGAGGTCGCGTCGGCGCTGGAGCTGGTCGCGCGTCGCGCGCGCGTGATCGCGGAGGGTGCGGCGGCGACGTCCGTCGCGGCCGCGCTCTCGGGACGGGCGGGCTCGGGCCGCATCGTGTGCGTGATCTCCGGCGGGAACATCGACCATCTCAAGCTCGCGACAATTCTCCGCGGCGAGATGCCGTGACGCGCCTGGCTGTCTCCATCGCGCCGATGCTCGCCGTGCTGGTGACAACGTGCGCGTCGTTTCAGAAGGGCTGGGCGATCGATCCGACCCGCGTCGAGGTCGCGCCCTACTACGTCGGCTCCGTCGCGCTCGGAAAGGCGCCGATCGGACATTTTCCCGTCGCGTTCGACCGGGGGGCGCATCCCGCCCCCGGCTATCCGTCCGATTCGGTGATGGCGCCGCTCATTGCGCGCATGTCCTCGCTCCTCGACGATCTTCCCGGCACGCGGGCCGTGCTCGGCTCTTCTTCGCCGGCGAACGGGGCGCCGGAGGTCTACGTCGGATGCGCGCTGGCCAACGACCTGTGCGACCCATCGCGACGGGCGATGGAAATCTCGGTGCGCATGCCGACCAGCGGCTGGATCGCGCGCGTGCTCGCGACGGGGCGGCAGACGCGGGTCGAATACGTGATGGTGATCGCCGTGCGGATGGCGCAGTTCCATCCGAATCCCGACGGCTCACCGCTCTCGATCGGCACGGGACGAGCGATCGCATTGGCGTCGCCGGTGCCGCTCGGGGCAACGGTGCAAGTGATGGAGCTCACGGGCGCACTCGCCGACGCCCAGGGGAACGTGCTTCGCGCCGGCGCCGAGGGGCTACTCGTTAGGCAGAATGCCGGGCCCGTGACGAACACGGAGATCGCCAGGCTGCTCGACAGCGAGCGGCGCACGGGCTTGC
Organism: Gemmatimonadota bacterium; assembly: GCA_030948535.1. Lineage (GTDB taxonomy): Bacteria > Gemmatimonadota > Gemmatimonadetes > Gemmatimonadales > Gemmatimonadaceae > JALZAE01. Next base: position 1,156 of record JALZAE010000489.1, read on the forward strand.
CGAACGCTCCGCTCGTGTGGCAAGTGGCGCTGCGGAATTTGGTGGGACAGCTGCTCAGGCGACCCGATCTCGTGCCGAATCCATAGCAAAACGGTGAACGAAGTGTGGCGGGCAGAATGCGCCGCGTTGACCCTCGCGACCATGATCTTTATTAGTTTGTAACGGTCGCGACTACGCGCGATCGCAGATTTTCTTCAGGAGCAGAATCCTATGACAGGCTTCGTCGTACGCCGCGCTGCGCGCATCGTCTTGCGCTCCGCGCTTGTTTTTCCCGCCCTCATCGCCGCCGCCGTTCCCACGCTACTGGTCGCGCAGGCCAGCGGCTCCGGCACCCTCGTGGGCAAGGTGACCGCAGCCGGAGGCACCGAGGCGATCCAGGGCGCGGTCGTTCAGGTGTCGGGCACGCCCTCCGGCGCGCTCACGAACGGCGCGGGCACCTATCGTATCGTGATCCCTGCTGGCCGCTATGAGGTGCGCGTGCGCTTCATCGGCTTCGGCATGGCCCGCGACAGCGTCACGATCAGCGCTGGCCAGACGACAACGAAGGATTGGGCGCTCTCGGCCTCCGCGGTGAACCTGAACGAGATCGTCTCCACGGGCACCCGCCGTACCGACCGGACGGTGCTGGATGCCCCAGCGCCGATCGACGTGTTCACGTCCGAGGAAGTGAAGCTCACCGGCCGCGTCGAGACCGCGCAGATTCTGCAGACCCTCGCCCCCTCCGTGAATTTCCCGCGGCCATCGGTCACCGACGGCACCGATCACGAGCGCCCGGCGACCTTGCGCGGCCTCGACCCCGATCACGTGCTCGTCCTCATCAACGGCAAGCGGCGTCACACGTCGGCGCTCGTCAACGTGAACGGAAGCGTCGGCCGCGGCGCGGCCGCCGTCGACCTGAACGCGATTCCGGCCGAGGCAATCGACCACATCGAGGTCCTGCGCGACGGCGCGGCGGCTCAATACGGATCCGACGCGATCGCGGGCGTGGTCAACATCATTCTCAAGTCGAACGCGCCGGCTGAGCTCGTGGCGACTACTGGAAAGACGTCGTTCGGCGACGGGGCGCTGGTGGATGGCGCCACGAACCTGTCGTCAACGATCTTCGGGGAGGGGTTCTTCAACCTCACCGGTGAGTACCGCTACCGCGAAGCGACCAATCGCAGCCGCGCCGATAAGCGCCAGCAGTATTTCACTGGCGACCCGCGCAACGCCAATCCACCATTCGACCTCGTCAATCACCGCCTTGGTGATGCGCAGACGAAGGACGGTCTGCTGTGGGCCAACGCCGGGCGCTCGCTCTCGAACGGGCTGCAGCTCTACGGATTTGGCGGGCTCAGCTACCGCGCCGGCGACGCGGCCGGCTTCTACCGGCGCGCGCAGGACGATCGCACGGTGCGCGCGATCTATCCGAACGGGTTTCTCCCGCTCATCGACAGCAAGATCTGGGACGGCTCGATTACGGGAGGCGTGAAGGGCAACGTCGCCGGCTTCGCCTGGGATCTCAGCACCGCCTTCGGCCGCAACACGTTCGAGTTCGACATCAACCACACGGCGAACGTGTCGTACGGCGCGCAGAGCAAGACGTCGTTCTACGCCGGCACGCTCGGCTTCAACCAATGGACGAACAATCTCGACCTCGTGCAGGCGTTCCCGGTCGGCTTTGCCACGCCGCTCAACGTCGCCTTCGGCGCCGAGTTCCGGCGCGAAGGATACTCGATCACCGCGGGCGAGCCGCAATCGTATCTCGACGGCGGGGTGAAGATCCTCGACGGTCCGAACGCCGGGAAGCAGCCGGCGATCGGGTCGCAGGTCTTTCCGGGATTCCGTCCCACCGACGCCGTCGACGCGTCGCGCACGAACTTCGCCGGCTACCTCGACCTCGAGACGAATCCGATCGCGCAGCTCACGCTGGGCGCGGCCGGTCGCATCGAGCACTACAGCGATTACAGCGGCACGACGAGCACCGGCAAGCTGAGTGCGCGCTACGAGCTGATCCCCGGCTACGCGGTGCGCGGCACGCTCAGCTCGGGCTTCCGAGCGCCGTCACTCCCACAGACGTGGTTCTCATCGACCGCAACGAACTTCCAACTCATCGGCGGCGTGCTCACGCCGGTTGATAGCAAGACGTTCCCGGTCACGAGCCCGCAGGCGAAGATTCTCGGCGCGGTGCCGCTCAAGCCCGAGAAGTCGAGCAATCTCAGCCTCGGCGTCACCGCGGAGCCGTTCCAGAACTTTTCGATGTCGGTCGATGCGTACCGCATCTTCATCACCGATCGCATCGCGCTCACGGGCAACTTCGTCGGCGACTCCGTGCGGCTGCGGTTGGCGAACGGTGGCTTCCCGGGTGTCGGTGGCGCGCGCTACTTCACAAACGCGATCGACACACGCACCGAGGGGCTCGATGTCGTGGCGAACTACGGCTTCTCGCTCCCCGATGCGTCGAGACTGCGTCTCACCGGAGGCTACAACCGGAATTACACGCGCATCACACGCATCTCGGCCACGCCGCCGGCGCTGTCGGCGCAGCAGGAGACGCTGTTCGATCGCGGCGAGCGCGGCCGCATCGAGCGCGGTCAGCCGGGTACGAACCTCCACCTCGCCGCGAACTGGCAGAAGAGCGATTTCGGCCTGAACGTCAACGCGGTCCAGTACGGAAAGGTGAGCGTCTACACCGCTTCAGACGCGACCGGCGCTTCCGACCAGACGTTCGGCGCCAAGTGGATCACCGACATCAGCGGCTCGTACACGTTCCTCCGCCGCTACACCGCGACCGTGGGCGCCGACAACGTGTTCGACGTCTACCCGGACGAGAACAAGCCGGTGCTGTCCAACTCCGGCATCTTCCCCTATACCGGCTACTCGCCCTTTGGATACAACGGCCGCTACTACTACGTGCGGCTGGCGATTACGCGATAGCGAAGTGTAGATCGCGGATCGCGCGGTCGGCGAGCGCGGGTCAGGATCATCCTCCTGACCCGCGTTTGCGTTTGTAGGCGGCCACCTTCGCGGCTCATACCGCATCGCCACCGCCCCTGCTCCATCATTTCGTAGGTGACCCGGCCAAGGAGGAGGGCATCGGCCTGCGGAATGAACGTCAGGGCGCAACGCGTCCGCGCTTTCCGTCAGGCGTTCGACACCGCGCTGTCGCGCATGGCGTAGGCGCTCGCCGCATCGGTGAACGCGGCGTACAAGCGGCGCATCTTGTCGTCCGTATCGACGAGCGACTCGGGATGCCATTGCACCGCCACCATCCAGTGGTCCGCAGCCTCCCCCTCGAGCGCCTCGATCAGGCCGTCGCTCGCCGTCGCCGAGACGATGAGTCCCTTGCCGATCGTCTTGATCCCCTGATGATGCATGCTGTTCACCGGCAGGGCGTCGGCGCCGACGATCTCGCGGAGCCGGCTGCCCGGTGCCACGCGCACTTCCTGCGAGAGAAAATCGCGCTCGTAGAGCCCGTGCAGTGGGAAGTAGTCGTGCTTGACCGCATCGGGCATGTCGGCGGCGATGTCCTGCCAGAGCGTTCCGCCCTGGACGACGTTGACGATCTGCATGCCGCGGCAGACACCGAAGATCGGCATCGCGTCTTCCATCGCCCAGCGCGCGAGGGTGATCTCCGTCTCGTCGCGCGCCGGATCGGTGTGACCGCAGACGTCCTCGCGCTCGGTGTGATAGCTCTCCGGATCGACGTCGAATCCGCCCATCAAGAAGAGGCCATCGAGGCGATCGAAGATGGCGCGCAGCGTGACGTGATCCTGCTCGAGCGGAATGAGCCAGGGGATCGCACCGTACTGTACGAGCACTTCCACGTAGCGCTGCCGCATGACCCAACTGCGCGGAAGCTGGTCCTCGACGCCCTCGAGGGTCTGCGTGGGGATGCCGATCACGGGTCTGATATTCATTGAATCAGTCGTCAGTCGTCACGGAAAAAGCCTCGCTCAACTCCACTTTAGTATCGGACGGGCGAGCCAGCCTGCACGTCAACTCTCGACAAAACTACACGCGGGCGGGCTCGAGAACGCCCTCGGCGGTCTCTTCGATCAGCTGATCGACGACGGCGTTGAGGCTGCCCGTCCGCTCGAAGGTGGCAAGCTGGCGATCGGCGCTCGTGCCCTCGTTCATCATCTTGTAGGCGTACTCGACTTCCTTGCGACTCCCGAGATCGTCCACGACGTCGCCAATGAACCACTCGATGAGCTCGGTGATGAGGTGCCGCGCCGGAAACTCCTCCTGCTTCCCGAGATCGACGAGCTTGCCGCCCATGCCGTAGCGCACCGCGCGCCACTTGTTCTCCTCGATCAGGTCGGCTGGATAGATCCGGAACGTCATGTTGTCGCGGCGCAGTCTCCACAGCTTGGCGATGATCGCCTGGATGATCGCCGCGATGCAGATCGCCTCGTCGACGCGCGTGCTGACGTCGCAGATGCGGAACTCGAGGGTCGGGTAGATGTGGTGCGGCCGGACATCCCACCAGATCTTGCTGCCGTCGGGAATACTGCGCGTTCGCACGAGCGTGTCGACGAAGCTCTGATACTCGGCGTACGACTCGTACACACGCGGAATGCCGTTGCGCGGGAAGTTCCGGAAGATGACGCTGCGGTAGGAGCGCAGTCCCGTATTGCGCCCCATCCAGAAAGGGGAGCTCGTCGACAGGCAGAGCAGATGCGGCAGGAAATAGCGCGCGGCATTCATCGCATCGATCATGAAGTCGCGGTCTTCGATGCCGATGTGCACGTGCGTTCCGAAGATCAACAGCCGCTTGGCCAGCTCGGCCATGTCGTTCTGCACCCCGAGGTAGCGATCGAGCGGCGTGATCTCCTGGTCGACCCACGACGAGAAGGGGTGCGTTCCCGCCGAGGCGATGCGCAGGCCGTTGCGACCGGCGAGATCCATGACGAGGCTCCGCAACTTCACGATCTCGGCGCGCGCCTCCGCCGGCGTGCGGCACACCACCGTGCCTACCTCGACGATGGACTGATGCAGCTCCGGCTTCACCTGCGCGAGCATGAGAGAATCGCCCTTGAGAATCTCCGTGATGTACGACCGGAGCTCGCGCGTCTGCGGATCGATGATCTGGTATTCCTCTTCGATCCCGATCGTGAGAGAGGGCTCTTTCATGGAACGGTCTCCAGGGGTAGGGCGGGTGTGGGG
>JALZAE010000510.1 GCA_030948535.1 Gemmatimonadota bacterium
GATCTGGGAGCTGATCGGCGTCGCGAACACGACCGAGGTGAACGCGCTCGTCATTGACGTGAAGGACGATCGCGGTTTCGCGCTCTACCGCTCGCGCGTCGCGCTCGCCCGGCAGATCGGCGCCGACACGAATATGCCGATGCGCCCCGACCGCCTGCGCGCGATCCTCGACACGATGCGGGCGCACCACATCTATCCGATCGCGCGCATTGTCGTCGCCAAAGATCCGTTGCTCGCCGAGAAGCGGCCGGAGTGGGCGATTCGCCGGCGGGATGATCCGACGAAGCCGTGGCTGGACAAGCACGGCAAGCCCTGGCTCGACGCGCATCAGGATGGCGTATGGCGCTACGCCGCCGAGCTCGCATGCGAAGCGGTCGACCTCGGCTTCAGTGAAGTGCAGTTCGACTACGTGCGCTTCCCCGACGAGAAGCGCTTGGTGCGGGAATCGGTCTTTCCGCTCGCCAACGGCCGGCTGCGCGCCGACGTCATCCGCGATCAGCTGCGTACGCTTCGCGCCCGTCTCAAGCCGCTCGGTGTCCCGGTCACGGCGGATGTGTTCGGCCTCACGGCCACTGACACGACCGATATGGGGATTGGACAGAAGTGGGAGCGCTTCATCGATGTCGTCGACGTCGTGTTGCCGATGGTCTATCCATCGCACTTCGCCAAGGGGAGCTACGGCATTGGCAACCCCAACGCGCGGCCCTACGAGACGATCGACCACGCGATAAAGGACATGAAGCGCCGGAGCTCAGGCATCGCCGGCGCGGCGCGCGTCGTCCCCTGGTTCCAGGATTTCACACTCGGGCCGCCGCACTACAACGCCGCCGAAGTGCGCGCACAGATCAAGGCCGCGTACGACAACGGCATTCAGAGCTGGGTGCTGTGGAATCCGGGGAGCAGGTACAACATCGCGGCGCTCGAGAAGAGGTAGGGCGGTTGTGGAGTGCCGGGTGTGGGGTGTGGTTGGCGCGGACATCTCGGCGATAACCACACCCCCACCCGACACCCCGCACCCGCTCTACCGCGTTAGGTCTCTCAGCTTATCCCCCACTGCCTGGATCTCGCTCCACACCTTTCCGTTCGCGGCGGTGACGGTCATCGTGCGCGAGATGACGCTGCTGTCGGCGATCGCCGAGCTCGCGGGGAAGGCGTAGCCGACGATGCGCACATCGGTGCCCGACGTCAGGGGGGCGATCCCCGCGTCGATGCGCATGATCCAGTAGGACATGCGAACGCCGCGCGTATTCATCATCGTGTCGGAGCGAATCTCCCGCGCGGCCGTCGTCAGCGTGTTCGCGTTCTGGCGCGTGACGACGTAGCCCGAGCGCGTGAGATGATTTTCGGCGATCCTCAACACTTCATCGGGCGACAGATGCGTGTTGAACGAGAGATTGTCCTGCCCGGGCCCGCGATACATCGTGCACGCGGTAGATACGAAGAGCAGTGTCGCGAGCACCGCGACGAAACGGCCACGCATGACGCCTCCGTCGGCTTTACTGGCTGATTGTCTGATATTCATGAGAGTATGACGATCCAGCGCCGATTTCAGCTGTCGAGCTCTTCCAACCGCGCCTCGAGCTCGTTCGCGAGCCCCGCATGTCCGAAGCGTTGCGCCGTGGCGATGCCCGTGCGAAGCGCCTCGCGCGCTTCCTCGAGCCTGCCGAGTTTTGCCAGCGCGTCGCCCAGCCTGCCGTACGCGTTGCCCTCGTCCTGGTAGATCTCGAGATAGGCGCGAAGCTGTTCGGCAGCCTCTTCGTACATCTCCGCCTTCAGCAGCTCGTTGGCGAGGCCGAAGCGCGCGAGCGCGTTGCTGGGATGCTTTGCGACCATCGTGCGAAAGGTGTCCAGCTTGGGCATCGTCATCGCGTGAGAAGACTCGCGAGAATCGCGCCCAAAGTTTCGGGCGCCTCCTCGGGCGTGAAGTGCCGCACGTCGGGCACGATGTCGAGCGTCGATTTCGGGATCGCCTCGTGCAAGCGCTTCGCGATCGCCGTGGGGAGAAATGGGTCGTGCGCGCCCCACACGATGGCCGTCGGCGCGACGATGTCCTTGAGCCGCGGCGCCAACAGCTGGGTCTCGCCCTGATCGAGCGCGAGCAGATGTTCCACCAGCACGTCGCGCCCCTCCGGCGTCGCGAATGGCTTCACGTACATGTCGACGCTGTGCACGCCACGCTCCTGCTCGGCGTAGCCGCGCTCGAGGTCGCTGCGCAGCACGCTGAGAATCCACGTCGCCGGCAGAAAACGCGTCAGCGGCAGCGTGGCTTTGGCCATCTTCACTTCGCGTGTCGGCCACTCGTCGAACGCCACACTGTTCACCAGGCACAACCTCACCACCCGCGTCGGGTGATGAATCGCCAGATACTGCGCCACGCCCCCGCCGATGTCGTGCCCCACCACGGCCGCGTACGTGATGCGCAGCGCATCCAGCAGCGCCAGCACGCGCTCCGCGTGCCCCTTGATGCTCACGTCGCGATCGAGCGGCCGGTCGCTGCGCCCGTAACCCAGCAGATCGACGACCACCACGCGATGCCCTTCCGGCACCAGAGGCACCACATCCCGCCAGAGATGCGACGAGGTGGGAAAGCCGTGAAGGAACACGATCGGCTCACCCGAGCCACGAGTGCCGGCGGCGTAGTAGTACAGACGCACGCCGCCGACGTCGACGAACTCGCCTCTCACGTGGCGGCGGGGTGCAGGGGCCGGCGAACTGGGTCCAGTGGCGGCCGCTTGGATGGTTCAACCGCACCCCGTCCGCCGTACCCCACACCCGACTTCCGCATCAAATGTCCGCCGTCTCGCCGGCGTGCCATTCCACGATCTTCCCGGCGACCGCGCTCGCCGCGACGGTGTACGGTGAAGCGAGGTAGAGCTGGCCGGGACCGCTGCGGCCCGGGAAGTTGCGGTTGATGGCCGAGATGGTCACCTCTGCTTTCGTGCGCGACACCCCGGGTCCGGCGTTGATGCACGCCCCGCAGCTTGGCTCGACGAAGGTGGCCCCGACGTCCGCGAAGATCACGTCGTAGCCCTGCGTCTGGCAGTACTGAAACACCTCACGCGATCCGCATTGGATGAAGCACCGCACGCCCTCGGCCACACGCTCCCCCCGGTCGAGCGCTTCGCGGAAGACGCGCGCGTACATGTCCATGTCTTCTTTCTTGCCCGCGGTGCACGAGCCGGCATACGCGATGTCGATCTTCACTTCGCCCGGCAGCTCGTCGACGTAGAGCCCGTTTCCCGGATCGCCCGGCAGCGCGATCATCGGCCGCAGGCCCGACGCGTCGATCTCGATGACCTTCACATATTCGGCGCCTTCGTCGGAGAAGAGACCGTCGCAGAAGGCGCGTGCCTCGCCCGCCGACATGCCGCGCTGGGAGACAAGGAATTCGACCGTCTTCTCATCCGGGGCGATGATCCCGGTGAACGCGCCGACCTCGGCGGCCATGTTCGTCATCGTCGCGCGCTCATCGACAGATAAGGCCGAGACAGCGTCTCCGCCGTACTCGACGACTTGACCGATCGCTTCCCCGTTCCTGATGTACGGGTGGCGAAGGATCTCGAGCATGAAGTCCTTCGCCGTGATGTTGTCGGGCTTCTGCCCGTGAACGATCACCTTGAACGACTTCGGCACCTCGACGCGCACGTCCTTCGTGATCCACGAGTTGAAGATCGCCGTCGTGCCGACGCCGAACGCAACGCAGCCGACCGCGCCGGCGTGTGGCGTGTGCGAGTCGCTGCCGATGATGATATGGCCGGGCAGCGCGTGCGCCTCGAGGATCTTCGAGTGGCAGATCGCCTCGCTCCCCGCGGCGCTCAACGCGCCGTGCAGGTTGAGTCGCTGGTCGAGCTGGCCGTACAGACGGATCCCCTTTGCCTCGGCGAACTCGCGCTGCTTCTTTTCGAGCTGGTTGGCGACGTCGAGTAGTCCCATCTCGACGTGCTCGGGACGCATGACCTGGTCGAGGAAGGTCAGATGATCGCGGAAGAAGAACACCGATGACGGATCGTTGACGGGCTCGTCCGTGCCTACCAGGTCCTCGAAGAAGATCGCCGACATCGGCGTCACGTACTCGTGACTGAAGCGGATGTCGGTCTGGACGAAGCCCTGGTCGCCAGGCTGCACGGCGGGAATGCCGGCGTGACCGGACGCGGCGTCGACCACCCAGTGGCGCGCGAAAATCTTCTCGGCGATGGTCATCGGCCGCGCCTTCGTATCCACCGTGGGAACAGTGACCGTTCCCTGCAAGCGCGCAACGTTGTAGTTGAAGAGCCCGCCATACTCGATGATTCCGCGCGAGATGCCGCCTTCGCCGCTCGTAAACTCCGTGAGCGGAATCGACTCGCCGCGCCTAACCCGCTCGATCAGATCGAAATTCGTCGAGGTGAAGACGCCGAGGTTCTGGCAATTCTCCCGATAGATCCGCTCGATGTTCTCGGCGATGACCAGACGGATGCCCGCCATCTGCTCGGCGTACGGTGACTGCTCACGCGAAGATCCCTTGCCGCGCCGCGTTCCCGAGACGCTGGCGACGAAATGGCCAGCCTTCACGGACCCGCGCACGAGCGGAAACTCCTCGCCCGCCTTCAGCCCGAGATACGGGAACTCGCCCAGCGTCTCATCGAAGTAGTAGCAGATGTAGGCGGGTGTGATCTCGTCGGTCGAGATGTTGTCGCGCAACTTGGGATGCGTCGGGGAGCCGGGCGGCGCCGCGGCGTCGAACTCGAGATCCTCGCCCGCGAGCTGCCGCGCGATCAGCGTCGGATCTTCGGCGAGAAAGAGCACGCGCCCGTCGAAGCGCACGTGGTCGGCAACCTTCGAGACACGGCGCGTGAGCAGACTTTGAATCATCTCGGGAAGATGCCCGCCGTCCAGAACGATTACAAGCGGAACAGCAGCCGCAGATCGAGGCAACTCCAACATCAAAGGGCGCCGCGGATCTACGCGGATGAACGCGGATACGGCAACAGCAGAGCAGCCGCAGCTCTACTTAGAGTGACGCAGATACCGCAGATATTTTTTGTCTCTTCTATCCGCGTGCATCGGCGTAGTCGGCGGCTGTCCTTGTTTTTGTTGTTGGTGCTCCTCTTGCGGCCATGTCCGCGGCTCCCATGCGAAGAAGCTCCCCGCCTTTCGGCGAGGAGCTTCGACATTTCAGCAATCACTTCCGTGTCGGCCGTGATCCGCGGCGCGAAGGTTAGTTGTTCGGCGGACGCTGGCCACCGCGGTTCTGCATGGCCTTCATCATCTCGTCGAGGTTCTTGTCGAACGCTGCCTGATGGTCGGCGGTGAGAGCCGCGCGAAGGTCATCGCGGAAGCCCTTCATTTCCGCCTGCTGCTTGTCGCGCCACGGCTGTGCCAGCTTCATCGCCGCATCGGCGGCTGCCTGATCGCCGCCGGAACGCGCTTCACGAACCTTCGCGCCGTACGCGCGCGACGAGTCGCTCAGCATCTTGAGCGCTGCTGCGTGCTTATCGGCGGCCGCCTTCGTCTTGGCGAGCTCAGCGGGGGTCAGCGTGATGTCCTTGAAAAGCGGATTGTCCTGTCCGCCGCTCATCATGGCCATGTTCTGACCACCACCAGGACCACCACCCTGAGCCATCGCGCCACGCGTAGCAAACGCGGCCAGCGCCGCCGCGGCTACAGCCATCATCCGAATCCGAGCCATACTTCCCCCTGGAGAAATCGAAATTGCGCGTGATCCGCGCTTGACGGAATACATACGAAGACCATGTTGCCAGCGTTGGTGACAAATCGCACTAAATGAGCATCTTTCCATATTTTCGTAGTAGGTTGCGGCTCTAGCGCGGCGTCTGAAATGTCGTATTGTTTCCTCCGCCCGGGGCGGGGTGCCGCCCGCAGTACCCACAGTGTTGTCTGACAACGACTTAACCGACAGAATTGTCGAGCGCCTCGTGACCATTCCGCTCCCCGCTGGCAATGCGCCCGCCAGTGCGTCCCCGCAACTCCCCGTACCGATCCCGTCCGAGCCGGTCCAATTTCCGGCGAATTGGATTTTGGATCACGCCGCGCCACCCATTCAGCATCGCGCAATCACCGAGATCGCAAAGCTGAGCACGGCCGGGCTTCCCCGGCTCGCGACGCTAACGTACGGATACCGGCCGGCGCTCACGCTCGCGCTGACTCAGCGGCACGACGGCACCTGGGCGGGCGGCATGCTCACCGCGCCGCCGGCGAAGGCGGAAAACTTCGCGGGAGTTGGCACCATCAACGCGGTTCGCCGGTTGAGCGAGTACGGATGGGAGCAAGAGAGTCCGCCCCTGCTGCATGCCCGGCGCACGCTCTTTCGGCTCCTGGCTGAGGATGAAGATCCGGGCTACCTGTTCGAGCTCGCGCCCAAGGGGAAATTCGACCCGGACATGGCGAGGCATGGCCGGCTGATTTTGCGCGAAGCCTCGGCCGCCGCGCTGGCTCAGATGGGATACGAGAAGGACCCGCGGCTTCGCGGCGCCGCGCGCCGCATCGTCGAGCGGCTGGACAACTATCTGCGCTCGCCGGCCGCCGAGAAGCCGTTCGTGCGCGCGGGCAACCAACATGTGCTCGCGCCTGGCGCCTTCCCGCCGTCGTACCACACGCTGGTGATGCTCTCGCACATGCCCCTTTTTCGCAGCGAGCACTACGACGTGATGGAGCGGCTGTACAACTATTTGTCGCAGCCCAGGCCGCGGGCCGAGCCGGTGGCGCTCGTGGGAAAGAAGGCGGTCACGCTGACGCACGTCGTGATGGGCGATCCGCTACCCCATCGGAACGCGGCGGACGCCGACATCCCCTTTGCCCTGGCGTGGCTCGAGCTCGCCGCGCGACTTCAGTTTCTTCGACGTCACGACGGCTGGCTCAAGATGTTCGAGCGCTTCATCGACGACCGTGATCGGGACGGCGTATGGCGCGCGCCAAAGGCGAGCAGCGCACTTCGGTCGGGCGACCCGCTCGTCTGGCCGACGTGGCCGCTGGAGCATACGCCGACCGAGGAGTCGCGCTGGTCGGACGCGACGTTCCGCCTTGGGCTGATCGCTCGTCTGGCCGGCCGTCCCATCCAACTAATTTAGCGACACGATCGCCACGAGCATCGCGGGCCCGAGGGACTCGTATCCCGCCGGCGAGCCCCACGTCGCCGCTCGGCAGGTCACGCTCGCCTCGGGACTGTCCGCGCGCGTCGTGGAGTCGGGCCCGGCCTCGGGCGCGCCGGTCGTCATGCTTCCTGGATGGGGTGGATCCGCCTACCTGTTCAGCCGAAATCTTTCCGTGCTCGCCGCCGCGGGCCTCCGCGCCATTGCGATCGACCCGATTGGGCTGGGCGGCAGCGAGAAGCCGCGAGACGCAAAGCACTACACGCTCGATGCGCAGTGCCGGTATGCGTTGGAGACGTTTGACGCGATCGGCCTGCGATCGGCTTCGCTCGTGGGACAATCCTTCGGTGCACGGATCGCGCTCGAGATGGCGTTACGGGTGCCCGCTCGCATCGACCGACTCATGTTGATCGGCGGAGTGGGACTGGGCTCGGTCGCATTCGACCCGATGCTGTCGCTCTTCACGGCGTTGACGCCGCTCGCCGTGGCTCCGTCGATGCTCCAGCCCTGGGTGTTTCGCTTTGTCGTCGACCTGGTGACGGGGAGCGAATACGTCGTCACCGACGAGGACGTCGCGCAGTTTTTCGCGCCGGCGTTCGACCCCGCTTTTGGCGCGGCGCTCTACTTTTTGTTGGAGCAGATGGAGCGAAAGGCATTGAGCGTGGACCGGCTTCGCCAGCTCACCATGCCAGTTCGGGCGATCCACGGCGGGCGGGACAGACTTGTCCGCATTGGGACGCGAGCGCGCGAATGGATGGGGGACCGCCTGCTCACCATTCCGGGGGCCGGACATCTGACGAACTTCGAGGTGCCGGCGCTGGTGAATCCAATATTGACCGAGTTTTTCTCGCGAGGCGAAATGGCGTAGCGGTTGAGTTGGCAACGGTTTACCTTTCATGTCATACCGAATAGCCGCGCCACATTGTACCCGACGTCAGATCTCAAAAGTCAGATGTCAGACGTGTGCCGACTGACATCTGACTTCTGACATCTCGCGTCTGCCTTTCAATGACAACTGAGTTGCTAATCGAGCCCCCGGTCACGCGCACGACTTTCGAGTCGCTCAACCTTCCCCCAGAAGCGCTGCAAGCCATTCGCGATGCCGGCTACGAGCATCCGACGCCGATTCAGGAGAAAGCGATCCCGCTCGTCCTCAAGGGACGCGATGTGATGGGGCTCGCCCAGACGGGCACCGGAAAGACCGCAGCGTTCACCCTTCCAATTGTCGCGCGACTGATCGACGGACCGAAGCGTACGCGCGCGCTCGTACTGACGCCGACTCGTGAGCTGGCGGCGCAGGTGAAGGAGAGCTTTGAGAAGTACAGCAAGCACAGCGGCCTCACCGTCATCGACGTTTACGGTGGCGTCGGATTTCCGCCGCAGGAGAAGGCGCTCCGCGCCGGAGTCGATGTCGTCGTCGCCACACCGGGCCGGCTGATCGATCACATGGAGCGACAGAACGTCGTATTCGATGATCTGGAAGTGCTGGTGCTCGACGAGGCGGATCGTATGCTCGACATGGGCTTCGCGCCGCAGATCAATCGCATCGTCGGCGCAATTCCGACGTACCGGCAGACGTTGCTCTTCAGCGCCACCATGCCGCCAGAAGTCGAAGCACTCGCGCGCAAGTATCTGCGGAAGCCCGTAGTCGTGCAGGCCGGGCGCCGCTCGCAGGCAGCGGAAACGGTGTCCCACGCGGTCTATCCGGTTCCGCGGGAACGCAAAACCGCGCTGCTGATCGAGCTGCTCAAGAAAGATGAGATGGATTCTGTTCTCATCTTCTCACGCACCAAGCATGGCGCCGACCGCATCGTCCGCGATCTCGAGCGCGAAGGAATCAGCGCCACGGCCATGCACGCGGACCGCAGCCAGCGCGAGCGCACCGACGCGCTCGAGGGCTTCAAGTCGGGCAAGATCCGCGTGCTCGTGGCGACCGACATCGCGCAGCGCGGTCTCGACATCTCCGGCATCTCGCACGTCATCAACTACGACGTGCCCAACCAACCCGAAGATTACGTGCACCGGATTGGCCGCACCGGCCGAGCCCTCGCGCTGGGCGACGCGTTCACCTTCATGTCGACCGATGAGATCGCGATGGTGCGAACGATCGAGCGCGTGATTGGCCAGCCGATTCCGAGAGTTTCGGTGCCGGGCTACGACTTCGGGACTGTCGCCGCGGACTGAACGGCGGGGCGCGCCTCAGCCCCGCAGCTGCCAGAACTGGCTGGTGAGCCCCACCGACGTCAGGATCGCCTGAGATTCCTGCGGTGTTCGCGGACGCCACGCGGGCGACCGGCGATCCGGATACCAGGCCTTCGACAATCGCCACGTTTGCGCAAGCGACAGCACGGCTCCGCGCGGATGCCGTTTCGCCCTACACCATTGATCCAACTGCTCCTCCGACCGGAAGAGAAGCATGTTGCTTCATGTGTAGCCAATGTCCTCGTACCACTGCCTCGCCGGCACGAGGATATGGACGATCCCCTCGCCACGCGGTCCGTCCGCGGCCGATACGTCGATCGCGATTGTCTCGTCGGATCCGGCGACCCGCGCCTCGACTTGGGCATCGATGCCAAGCGATGCGGGAACCCCGAGCATGTCCCACGCACAGTTGGCCCACCAGGTCGCCGATTTGCCGCGTACGAGGAAGTCGGTCGGCACCGCGGAGACTGGTCCGGCCATCCAGATCTCGCCTGCGTGGTCGAGCACGAGCATCCTGCGGCGCCCAAGCTCGGCCAACGCCTCTCTCGCTTCCTTCTCCCCGATCGTGAATTGAGTGGCAATCGCACTCGACGATGGCGCCCGACCAGTGTCCGCGATCACCGTGTACACGTAGATCCGAACATCGTCGAGCGAAAAAACGGCGGTAGGCATCAGTCATAGGATGCCGGAGGGCACCCTCTCGCAACAACTTCATCGCCACCGGGCGCGGCCGAGCCTGCTGACCACGACCGTTTCCGCCACCGCGCCACGCCGCAGAATCACCGTCGTATTCGCCGCGCCATAGCCGCGGCCGCTCGCTCCGTAAGCGATCGAGTCTCGCGTGCTCTCGAATTCCACGCCGTGCTCGGCGCGCACCGGGCGCACGAGGATCGTGTCCGAGCCCGCGAACACCGTGAACGAGCCTGCCGCGCCATCCAGCCGCACCGCCACCACCCGCGATTCCGCCAGCGCCGAGTGCCGGGCAGCGGCGAGTGACGCGAGGAGCTCGCTCGCGGCGGCGCGTGTGGCGGCGGCATCCAGCAGCGGATTGACCCGCGGCACGACGATGCCGGCGATGATTCCGATCACCGACAGCGTCACCGCAATCTCAACCAAGCTTATTCCTCGGCGACGACCTTTCACGGCATTCCCCCGACAGGTTGCGCGGGATATATACCGGCCCAAGTGAATGTTCTGTCATCGAACGAATGCGCGCGGTGCTACAATCGTGCACTGATACTTCGGCGGAGAAAAAGAGCGATGAGACAGGGCGCACGGCGGCTCGGCGCGATCGCAGGCGCGCTTCTAGTGACGATAGGGATGTCCTCCTGCAAGCTCGGACCATCGGTCGATCCGAACATGGTTCAAACCCTCAACGACCTCGGCGACGCGGTGAATTTGCTCAGGCAGGACAATGCCGTGATGCAGGGCCAAATCGATTCCATGCGGACGTTGATCGCGCGACAAGACACCGCCATGAAGCGGCTGCAGGAAGGCGTGGTGGCCGCACTCGGGAATCGTTGATCCGGCAACGCCGGTTGGACCGGCGACGTAATTCGATAAGGTTATGGCTTCGCCACCCTCCCAAGGTTCCCCCCAATGCGCATGATCCATCGTCAGCTCGCCTGCCTCGCGGCGCTCGTGGTGCCCGCGATGATTGGCGCGCAGCAGCAGAACGATTCCGCCTACACGGCGCGCATCCGCGAGCTGACCGTCGTCGACTCACGATACAAGTTCACCACTGAGATGGTGGACCATATGCCCGCGTCGGCAACCGTTCCGACGCCTCTCAAAGTGCTCGGCTACGTCCCAGGCACCATCGGCAAGCTGTCGCACAACGCCGACATCAATAGGTACTTCCGCGCGTTGGCGGCCGCGTCGCCAAGAACGAAGATCTTCTCGCTAGGTACGAGCGATGAGGATCGCGAAGAGATCGTCCTCGCCATCGCGGATGAGGAGACGATCAAGCGCCTCGACGAATATCGCGCCATGGCCGCTCGCCTCGCCGATCCGCGCGGGATGCCGGCAGAGGAGAGAGCGCGGCTGGTGAAGCAGGCGAAGCCGATCTACTGGGTGCTTGGATCGATTCATTCCCCCGAAACCGGCAGCCCCGAGATGCTGATGGAGATGGCGTACCGTCTCGCCGTCGAGGAAAGCGATCGCATCAAGGGCATTCGCGCCAACGTGATCACGCTGATCACGCCGGTGCAAGAAGTCGATGGGCGCGACCGCATGGTCGACGTATTCAACCAGTCGCGCGCGATGAAGGTCGGCGGGCTGGGGCAGAACCTGGTCTACTGGGGCAAGTACACCGCGCACGACAACAATCGCGACGGCATGGTG
>JALZAE010000511.1 GCA_030948535.1 Gemmatimonadota bacterium
GCAGCGCGCTCGCCAGCGCATCGTCGCGAATCTTGGTCCACGCCGTTGCATCGAACGATGGCCACGCCATGAACGCGAAGTTCCGCTGAGCGCCGGGCGCCATGTGGCGCGCGAGGAGCGCGGCCTCGATCGCGATGGTGCCCGCTCCACACAGTGGGTCGATTAGCGGCCCGGTCGGATCCCAAGCGCTCGCGAAGAGTGCCGCCGCGGCGAGCGTTTCGCGCAGCGGTGCCTTCGCCGTTGCCAATCGATAGCCGCGCCGATGCAGCAGCGCTCCCGACGTATCGATGCTGATCGTGCAGCGGTCGTGCAGCATGCGCACGATGACGAGCTGCGCGTCGGCGCGATCCTGCACCGCATCGTCATCCTCGCCGTCGGCGCCGCCCGAGCGCGCGGTGATCTCGCCCGCCTTCGTCGCGCGCGACGCGATCGCGTTCGCGACGCGCTCGGCCACGGCGTCGGAGTGATAGAGCTTCGACTTGCGGCAAGTGACGCGGATCTGCACCGGCCGGCCGCCGCCGAGCCATCGCTCCCACGCAACCTGCTTCGCGCCTTTCTCAAGCTCATAGAATGCCCGCGCGCCGAATTCCGCGGCGCGCGCCACCACGCGCGTCGCGGTGCGCAACCAAAGGT
This sequence comes from Gemmatimonadota bacterium, assembly GCA_030948535.1. Taxonomy (GTDB): domain Bacteria; phylum Gemmatimonadota; class Gemmatimonadetes; order Gemmatimonadales; family Gemmatimonadaceae; genus JALZAE01. Next base: position 634 of record JALZAE010000511.1, read on the forward strand.
TGGCGCGATACACCTCAGGCAATCCGCCGCCGAACGAGACACCGCCCGCCTCGGCCTTGGCGTCGGCGATCCCCAACGCGTGCAGCTCCCCCGCGGCGAGCGGCTCGAGCCCCGGCGCCGTGATGGCGAACAGGTCGAGACGATCGGACGCCGACGCGCGCGCCGCGCGCGGAGCGCTCAGCGCTTGCTGGGCTTTTGTTTTTCTTTTGGCAGGTCGAGGCTGCGCCATAGATACCAGGAAGCGATCGAGCAGTACGGCTCCCACTTCGCGCCGATGCGTCGCACGCGGTCGGGCGTCGGCATCTTGCGTAAGCCATAGGCGAGCTTGATCGCCTTTTGGATGCCGAGATCGAGATCGGGGAGCACGTTCGGGCGTCGGAGTTTGAACATCAAGAACATTTGCGCCGTCCACTTCCCGACGCCCTTCACGCGCGTGAGCGCCGCGATGACCTCATCGTCACTGAGGTCGTGCAGCGTAGTGATCGGTACGTCGCCCGTCACCACGCGCTCCGCCAGATCGCGCATGTAGCCGATCTTCTGGCGCGATAGACCGGCACCGCGCAAGCGCTCGTCCGTCATCGCGGACAGCTCGTGCGGCAGGGGCGGACGATCGCCGAACAGGCCGGTGAGTCTGCCGTGAATCGTCGACGCCGCCTTGGTCGACAGCTGCTGGTACACGATGCTGCGGACGACCGCATCGAAGTGAGATCCTTCTGGGGCGATGCCCGGCTTGAACGCACCGACCCGGCGGATGACATCGGCCATCACCGGGTCGGCTCGTTTCAGATACGGAATAGCTTTGCGATGAATCACGCCCTAACCGTCTCTCCGCTCGTGCTCGAGTAGTGCCCGCTTTCGGTCCAGGCCCCAGCGGTAGCCGCCGAGCGATCCGTCGCCGCGCACCACGCGGTGACATGGGATCACCAGCGAGACCGGATTCGTCGCGCACGCGCGCGCGACCGCACGCGCCGCCGTGGGATGTCCGATCTGCTCGGCGATGTCAGTATAGCTCCGCGTGACCCCGTACGGGATCACCTGCAGCGCCCTCCACACTTTCCGCTGAAACGCCGTCGCGCGAACGTCGAGCGGAACACCGAGCAAGGAGCGGCCGCCATCCATGTGCGCGGCGATGTCGGCCACCCAGTCGTGCAGCGCCTCGTCGTCGCGCGCCAGATCCGCGGCGTGAAATTCGGCGTGCAGCGCGGCCAGCAGCGTCGCCTCGCTTTCACCAAGACTGACCGCGCATACGCCGCGCTCCGTCGCGGCGACGAGCAGCGTGCCGAATCGCGACTGCGCGACGGTGTAGCGAATCCGCGTGCCGGCGCCGCCTCGCCCATACGCTCGAGGCGTCATGCCGAGTTGCGTACCGGTTCGCTCGTAGATGCGGCTCGACGAGCTGAAGCCGGCGTCGACCGTTGCCGATGTGATGGAATCGCCATCGCGCAACCCCGCCTTGAAGCGCGACACCCGACACGTCTCCGCATACTCGCGCGGCGTGATCCCGACCACACGCTTGAACAGACGCGCCACTTGGTGCTGGCTCATGTGCGCCTGATCGGCGAGTTCCACCAACGGTACGACTCGGTCGACGTGACGCTCGATGAAGCGGCAGAGCGCCGTCACCAATGACGCCTCCGCGACGCTGACGGATGTTTCTCGGGGAGCGCAGCGGCGGCAGGCGCGGAATCCGGCGCCCTCGGCTTGCTCGGGGTCGTCGAAGAAAACCACGCGGTCTGCCCGCGGCCGGCGCGCCGGACAGGACGGCCGGCAGTAAATACCCGTCGAACGGACGCCGTAGAAAAAACGGCCATCCGCGCCGGCGTCGCGCGCCATAACGGCCTGCCACCGTGCCCGTTCGTCGGTCAGATCGTCCCTACAAAGTGAGCCGCCGATTGCGGCCTTTTCGGTGTAGCTGTCGAGACTCATTATCATGGGTCACCTCCTGGGAGAATGGTGCCAGGGAGGCTGTCTGGAATCTATCCGGTTTCGGCGCCCAAACCGGGCAATCCCGAGCCGTCACGAGGTTGGTCATGGCGCATTTGGGATGCAATCCATACGTTCGATACCATGAGTGATCTGGGTCACACCGGGACATCAGCTCCAAGGAACCGATGCCCGCGCCGCAGGCGCGGATTTTCGCTCGTGGAGCTGGCGTTCGCCATGATCATCATCGGGATTTTGACCGCCGTCGGCTACTGGCGCATCAGCAACGAGAAGCAGAAGGCAACCCGCGCCAAGCTCATCGAATCCCTCGATCACTTGATGATCACGGAAGAGGCGTACTTCGCCCAAGCCGATTCGTACACGACGGACCTGGCGCTGATGCAGTACCGCACCCTCGACTACATCTCGATCGTGATATCCAACGTGACGCAGGACGGGTGGACCGCTCGCGCCTACGAGCCCACGTACGGCAACGCCTGCTACATCTCGTATGGAAGAGCGGCGCTGATCGCCGGAAAGACCTTTGTCACGAACAAGCCCGAGTGCTACATCGAGTAGCTGGCCGGGCATCAGAGTAAAACAGGGCGCGCGCCGCGAGGGATGCGGCGCGCGCCCTTTTTGCGCCGGCGATCGAGTGGCGCGTCAGAGCGTCACCACTTCGACCAGCTCGCGCGCCGCGGCGATCGCCTCCTGAGTACCGGCAACGGCAAGCACATCGCCCGGCTCTATCCGATCGTGGCCGGAAGGCACGATGACTCGCTCACCTGCGCGAATGATCGCCAGGACGGTCGCGCCGGTGATGCCGCGCAGATTCAGCTCGGCGAGCGAGCGGTTGGCCGCCGGACTCGACGCTGATACATGCAGCGGCTCGGGCTCACCGAGTCCGGGAAGGACGACATGCATGTGCTCCATCGTGTGCCTGAGCGCCTCGGGCTCGACGCTCGTCGCCATCTGGGCCGCGAGCGCGGCGACGATGGCTTCGGCACCGGCGCGCGCGTGCCCATGCAAGTCGCGCGCGCTCCGCCAGAACGCCACGCCGAGCGCGATCGCGAGGAGCAGCAGGAAGGCCGCACCCGGCAGCGCCGAGACGAATGGCTGGGTGATCGCCACCAGCGGAACGATCACCACGAAGATGATCGAGAGCTGCACCGTCACGATCAGCGTTTCGCGCGGTGCCGCGGCGAAGTCGACGCGCCCGATGATCGCCTTCGGCAGCGCGCGCAACGCCAGCGCATACCCCAGTTGGTGCGCACTGCGAACGAGGCCAATGAGGAGCGGTATCGCCAGCACGACGGCGATCACGATCACTCCAATGCCGGCAACGCGCTCGGTCGCGCTCGTCCATTGCACCAGCAGCGGCGTGATGCGGCCCATCTCCGCCGCCGCGCCTACCACCAGCGCCACCAGCAACACCGCATCGAGAAGGACAATTCGCACGATGCGTCGCACCCTCGAGCGTCCACCGGCGTCGTTGGGCGACGTACGCAAGCGCTCGAGCCATGAGCCGTACAGCGCGGCGAAGTTCTGCACCGGCTTCGGCAACTTGCGATCGAGGTACAACGTGACCGGAGGCGCGGCGCGGATGAGCCACGGCGTGGTGAGCGTCGTGATCGCGGACACAGCGACGGCGACGGGATAGAGAAACGATCGCGTCGCGCCGAACGACAGCCCCACCGCCGCGATGATGAAAGAAAATTCGCCCACCTGTGCCAGACTCATTCCGGTCTGCACGGCGGAACGAAGGCCGGCTCCGGTGAGAAACGTCGCCGCGGTTACCGTGATGACCTTGCCCAGCATGACGACCGCGGTGAAGGCCAGCACGGCACCCCAGTGCGCGACGATCACGCGCGGATCGATCAGCATCCCGACCGAAACGAAGAAGATCGCCACGAACATGTCGCGCACCGGCAGCACGACCTGCTCGACCGCCTTCTCGTGGCCGGACTCGGCGACGAGCGAGCCGGCGATGAACGCGCCGAGCGCGACCGAATACCCAAAGGTCAGAGCGAGCAGCGCTGCCGCGAAGCAGATGCCAAGGCTTGCCACCAGGGTCGTCTCGGCGCGGTCGACTCGCGCGACGAGCCGCAGAAAACGTGGCACCACCATCAGTCCGACGATCACGAGCCCGGCGAGAAAGGTCGCAAGTCTGATGACGGTCAGAGCGAGTCCGCCGGCCGACAGTCCGCCGCCCGATGCGACCGCCGTCAGCAATGCGACGAGCAGGATCGCGATCAGGTCCTCGAAGATGAGGATGCCGAACACAACGTCGGTGAAGCGCCCCTTCACCCCCTGCTCGGCGAACGCTTTGGTGATGATCGTCGTGCTCGAGATGGCAACGATGGCGCCGGCAAACAGGCTTTCGATGGATGTCCAGCCGAAGGTCCGGCCGAGCAGGTAACCAAGTCCCAGCATGGCGCTCGTCTCCGCCAGCGCGGCCAGGCCGGACGTCGTTCCGACTTGAATCACGCGGTGCAGGCTGAACTCGAGCCCCAGCGAGAACATCAACAGGATCACCCCCAGCTCCGAGAGGGTGCGCACGATTTCCTGGTCCGCCGAAAGCGGAACCGAGATGTGCGGACCGAGGATCATCCCCGCGAGCAGATAGCCAAAGACCACCGGCTGCCGCAGCCGCTGGAACAGCACGGTCGTGATCGCGGCGACGCAGAGCACGAGCGCTAACGTCTGAAGAAACGCGGTGTCGTTGTGCATGCGCAAAAGTTTGTGTGTTCCAGCGGTTGAACCTCTCGCAAGACTGCGTCCGCCGCGGGCGAGAGCCTGATGGTCCCCAAATGGGCCGATGTCCGCCATTCCCTACAGAGGTCCTCGCGGCCTCACGAGATGGATCGGTATGCCCGGTCGCAGCGGATGGATGTCGAGTGGGCCTTCATGTGGGAAACGCTACTGGACGCGCGCGCCGCTCGACGGACTCAGCCACCGCTAATACATTCGCGCGCGGCGTACCATGACGTTCACGATTCGACTGGAGACATGGATGCGTAGCGGACAAACAATCGGACTGATCGCGGCAGGAATCGCGATGGCGACCATCGCCGCGTGTCAGCAAAACTCGGATGCGTCCACGACCGCCCAGCCGATCGGCGGAAATGGCAGCGCCCCCGCCACCGCCGGGATGAAGAGAGTGGAAGTGTACGATCCGATGTTTCAGCAGGTCGCATACACCGTGATGATCCCGCAGGACTGGGTGATCGACGCGACCGTGCTTCGGACGCAATTCGCGCCATCGCACGTATTCCGCGCTTCGACACCGGATGGACTCACCGGTGTGCAGGTTCTGCCCGCGTACAACTGGGTCTCGACGGACAATCGCGGGATGTACCAGTTCTACAAGAACCAGGGGACGGTGATCGCTCCACCAATGCCAGCATCAGAAGTGCTCACAAAATTCGTGCTGCCCGAGGCCCGACCGGGCGTGCAGATCGTTGGCAGTGAGCCGCCGGGGCCGGCACTGCAGAACGCCGCGGAATACGACCGAAGGATGAATGCGCAGTTCGACGCGCAAGCCGCCGGCAGCGGCCAGAAACCGCGACACGTGACCAGCGACGCGGCGCGCGTGCGGATTCGCTACGCGCTTCGCGGTCATCCCGTCGAAGAAGTGTTGGTCGCCAACTCATCCGTGGCCGACTTGCCGCTGCAGCAAGGCGGTGCCCAGCACCTGTCGTACGCCTTGGTGACGGCGGCGCGCGCTCCACTCGGAAAGTTCAATGAGAATGAGAAGCTCATGAAGGCGATCTTCACATCTGTTACCGTCGACCAGGCGTGGCAAGCCAAGCAAGACGCGTTCATGCAGCGAAGCGCGGAGGAAAAGCAGAAGGCCATTCTCGACAACGCCGAGCGCTACCGCCGCATGAACCTGGCGATCTACAACGCATCGATGAGATCAGCCGCGGCGATCGCCAAGGCGGGTCACGATGGCGCCATGGGCACGGCCGAGCACATGGCCGACGTCCAGTCGATGATCAATCCGTCGACGGGCCAGCCCATGCGGGTCAGCAACCAGTTCACTTACAGCTACGCCGATGAGAATGGGAACGTCGTGCACACCAACTCGGCGACGTACAACCCGAACGGACAGCTGCGGGGCAACTGGACTCAGCTGCAGCCGATGAAGCCGCAGTAAGGATTCTCGCGGACTATTTTTTCTTCGGCAACTTCTTCGCGACGGCACGAATATCGGCGAAGAAATCACGCTTGGCCTGCTCGCGCGCGTCACCCGGCGCGCGGAGCACGGCCGAGGGATGCACCGTCGCGATGACGACCGGCGCGAGCGGCGATTTCACCGTCTTGCCCCGTTGTTGCGTGACGCGAAACGTTTTCCCGAGCAGCGCCTGCGCCGCCGTCGCGCCGAGGGCGACGATGACGGCGGGCTTGATCAGGCGGATCTCTTCGTCGAGCCACGGACGGCAGGCGCGGATCTCGGTGTCGTTCGGCTTCTTGTGAATGCGCCGCTTGCCCTTCTCACCGCGCTCCCACTTGAAGTGCTTGACGGCGTTCGTCACGTAAACGGCATCCCGATCGATCCCCGCTTCCGCGAGCGCCGCGTCAAGCAGCTTGCCCGACGGTCCGACGAATGGACGGCCGGCGAGATCCTCCTGATCTCCAGGCTGCTCGCCGACGAACATCACGGTCGACTCCTGCCGTCCTTCGCCGAACACCGTTTGCGTGCCGATGCGCCAGAGGTGACAGCCGCGACACGCCTTCGACGCGGCACGCAGCTTCGGCAGCGTCGGACGCGGAGGGATGAAATCCGCGGCGCCGTTCGGTGAGGTCTCGGCCATGGGGAGCCGTGCCCGAAACGCCAAACGGGCGGCGGCCATGGACCAACGCTCTAGTGCTTGTGGCGATCGACGTCTCTCGCCAATCGTGTTTGCTCGCTGGATTGTTCCGCTTCGTCGTGCTGCTGGCGATGCTCGAACAAACGATGCGCGCCGTCCGGCGGGCCCCAGCTCAGATCGTTTCCATGTGTGATGTCTCGCCCGGTCGCGTCGAGGTGTTCGTCGCGCTCCTCGTGCGGCCCTGATTCGCGGATCTCCTGCTGGCGAGCTCTCGTCTGCTTACCCTGCGAGCCTTCGGCGTGGTCTTGGGCGCCCTGCTGTTGTCCTGTTCGCTTCGACATTGATGAGTTCTCCCTTCTGGGGCATTCGCGCGCCAGACGATCGAGCGACGTGCGCGGCGTTCACATCGGGCAAGGCATAGGCCACCATTTCCTGACCATGTCGTGCTCGCGTGCGCGACGGCACATCGCATTCTAGAGCCTTCGGCCAGCCGCGCGACGCGCGTCCCTTCCTCGTGGAGTCTTCATGCACCTGTCAGCAAGTTAGGCCGTTTCGAATCGGCCATCGCCATCATTGCCGCCAGCGCCGCGCCACTCGCGGCGCAAAAGCGGCTCGTTCCTCATCAAGCTCGGCCGCGACACGATCGGCGTGGAGCACGATGCGATCAGCGGCAACAGGCTTCGCGGAGACGCGTTCACGCGCCAGCCGAGAACTTCGCATTTGACGTACGCCGGGACTCGCGCGCCGGACGGCTCGATCACCCATCTCGACGTGACGCGCGCGACGACGAATCCGCAGAACGTCGCGGTGGTCGTGAAGCCGTCCGTCGACTATCGCAACGACAGCGCCTACGTCACGATCGCTCGCAACGACAGCACGATCAATCGTGTCGGGCCGGCGGCGAAGGGCAGCATTCCGGTACTCGGCAGCACCGTGTACGCGCTGCAGGAGCTGGCGGCGATGCGCGGGATCAAGAGCGGCGCACCGCTCACGGTGTTGCCGCTGCGGCCGATCGGCGGGCCACAGCCCAACACCGTGCCACTCACGCGAGCGGGCGACACGCTCGTGATCGCGCAGAATGGATCGCGCAGGAATCGCAGACAGGCGCCTTCGGACCGCTGTCGAAGGATGACACCATTCACGCCGTCGTCGGCGGCGCCAATGTCGCCGTATCGTGACATCACCGCCAAGCCCATCGCCCAGCCCGTCGGGACGTTCGAGCTGGCGATCGAGCCGGCGGCCAGCGCGGCGTGATGAAGATCAGCTGGGACAAGACGCAGGCGGCCATTCCGTTTTCGGTGAAGCCGTAGAGGCGGGGTGTGGGGTGTGGGGTGTGGTTAGGACAAGAGACTCGACAGGGGTTTGCAGTGGCGAGGGTGGAGAGTAGTTGGTAGGGTGTGGTTGAGCAGAGATGCCGGCGTCAACCACACCCTACGCCCCACACCCCACCCCCGCCCCTCGACCATGTCTCGTCTTCTTCGTTGGTTCTTCCAAGGTCTCGTCGTCGTCGGGCCACTGGCGCTGACCTTGTACGTGTGCTGGAAAGTGTTCAGCACCATCGACGAGCTGCTCGGTCTGCCGATCCGTGGCGTGGGATTCGTGCTGACGATCGCGCTCGTCATCGTCGTCGGATTTCTGGCCTCGAACCTGGTGACCAAGGGCGCGCTGGGGATCGTCGAGCGATTACTCGCGCGCGTACCGTTCGTGCGGCTGGTCTATAGCTCGACCAAGGACATGCTCGATGCCTTCGTCGGCGAGAAGCGCCGCTTCGATCGCCCCGTCACGATCGCGATCACCGCCGATGGCGGCACGAGAGTATTCGGCTTCATCACCGAGCCGTCGCTCGGAAGATTCGGCATGGACGAGCACGTGGCCGTCTACGTGCCCCAATCGTACGGTCTCGCGGGGAATCTCCTCGCCGTGCCGCGCCAGCGCGTGACTCTACTGGAGATGGACAGCGCGACCGTGATGGCGTTTGTGGTATCGGGGGGAGTGGCGGGGCGGAAGGCAGGGTAGGTGTTAGGTGTTGAGGTGTGGAGGTGTTGAGGGCGCATCCGACGTCCTTCGCGCGCCCTCAACAC
>JALZAE010000536.1 GCA_030948535.1 Gemmatimonadota bacterium
GCCATTGAGCGCGTCGATCAGCGCAAACGCGTTCGGCCACCGCGCGTCGGGATCTTTCTCGAGGCAGCCGGCAATTGCCTCGGCCAGACGCTCAGGCACATCGGGCCGAAGCTCGCGCACCTCGGGCAGTGACTGGTGCTTCTGTGCGTAGATCACCGCGTAGAGACTCTGGCCGTCCCACGGGCGCCGACCCGTCAGCGCTTCCCACGCGACGAGGCCGAGGCTGTAGAGATCGCTCCGCTGATCGAGCCCAACGCCGTCGATCTGCTCGGGGGCCATGTAGGTCGGCGTGCCGATGGCGACGCCGCTCAACGTCAGATGGGTGTCGCCGTCCATCGTGCGCGCGACGCCGAAGTCCGCCAGCAGCGCGCGTCCGTCGACTTCATTGATGAAGATGTTCTCGGGCTTCACATCGCGGTGGATGATTCCCACCGCGTGCACTTCGGTCAGCGCCGCGGCGATGTCGCGCATCACGCGGTCCAGGCGCTCCGGCGCGAGCGGGCCATCCTCGTAGATCATCTGCTTGAGGGTGCGCCCGGCAATGTGACCCATGACGATCGCGAGGCCGTGCTCACCGAGATCGCGCACCGCGTACACGGGAACGACGTTGATGTGACTGAGCCCTTCGACGTAGCGGGCTTCGCGCGCAAAACGCGCCAGCGCCTCTTCATCCTCCGCGTATTTGGCCCGCATGAGCTTGATCGCGACTTCGCGCCCCGTCGCCCGCTCGCGCGCCAGGAAGACGAAGGCGGTGCCGCCGCGGCCGAGCTCGCGGAGAATCTCGTACTCCTCCTCGAGTGCGACGAGCGCCGCCGGCCAGCTTTCACCGGACACGGCGCGCCACTCCGACTCTGCCTTCGTGTATCTCGCGTGCCGCGTCTGCCGCCATCACCTCGACTCCTCTCTGGTCCTGCACACGATACAGCTCACCGCGCGTGATATCGCAGTATCACTTCGCCGAGCTCGATGCGATCGCCGTCAGTCAGCGGACGATCGCCGTCGCGCAGCTCCTGGTCGTTCACCACGATTGGATTGGTGTCGGACAAGTTCGCGATCGTCCATCCGCCATTGGCGAAGGATAGCCTGGCATGCAGACGGCTCACCGTCGGTGAGTCGAATCGTACATGCTGCGGTGAGGTTCCGGGCTCGCGGCCGAGAACAATCTGCATCGGTCCACCCGGTGCGCGCACGAACCGGATGTCCTCACGCTCCGGCAGCCCGCCGAGGACTTCGAGTCGTCCCGGCAAGAGCTGCAATGCTTCGAGCTGCGGGCGCTGGAAGCGCACCGTATCCGTGCTCGGCGGCTCGGCGAACAGGCTCTGCCCGCCGCGCGCCGGGATGTCGAGCACGGGCTCGTCCCCGAGCTCGTGCTCCGCCTCGGCCGGAGGGTGCCTCCCGTTTCCATTCGCCGCCGGGCTCTCGGGGGTGCGCACGACGGGCTGGTCCGGCACGCGCACAGTGAGCGCCCGACTTGTCAGCGGAATGTGCAAACGGGGAAGCTCGCGATCGACGGCGCGACTGGAGCTCCGCCGGTGATCGAGCCACATCCAGGCTCCGCAGCCCGCGATAATGAACAGCAGGCCCAGGACGGCCAAAAGCATCAACTGACCGATGATATCCTCCTCGGGAATACGAAGACATTTCGTACTCCAAAGTGGCAAAACACGTTCCCCTCAACCATTCAGAAATCTACGCCAAACACTGTGTGATCAGTGTCACTTTTTGGCTCGAGCACGCGCTCCTGGCGAGGCTCGTCGGCTGTCGTGCCGGGGGTGGGAACACGACCGCTGACCCGGTGATCAACCCGCCGCCACCGGCCACTTGGTCCAAGCGCCTCGACCGCCAGAACCGATGCGGCGAGTAGCACAGTGCCGGCACACAGAACGTACGCGCTGGCCACGAGCGCTGGATAGCGGCGCTTTGGCTCCCTAGCGCGCGACGATGACCACGGCGCGGGGCGCGGGCCGATCGCCGGGTTCACCGCACCGTCACGCGTCGCTCCGATGCATCGCGACCGCCGAGGAACTCGCCCAGCGACGCCAACGACTGAATGTGGTCGCAGAAAATCTTGAAGGTCGCGAGCAGTGGCACGGCGATGAACGCGCCGGGGATGCCCCAGATCGTGAACCAGAACGCCAGTCCGACGAAGAGCGCGACCGGGTTGAGCGACAGCCGATGGCCGAGCAGGTACGGGCTCACCAGGTTGTTCTGCACGACGTTGATCGCGAGGAAAGACGCGGGCACGAGGAGCGCGACGCCGACGCTTGGAATGGTCGTCAGCGATGCGATGCCCAGTACCACCACCATCACCGTCGCGCCGACATAGGGGATGAACTCGAGCGCCGCGGCGAGCGCGCCCCACAGTAGCGGATTCGGCATGTGCCAGAGATACATCGCGCCGGCCACGCCGAGTCCCTCTCCCACGTTTACCATGGTGGTGGTGAGCAAATACGTGGAGATCGACGCCTCCGTCGCGCGCGCGATCTGTACCGCCGTCCGCTTATCGCGAAGCCTCGGCAGCACCTTGATCAGCTTCTGCAGAAAGAGGTCGCCGGACGCGAGCAGGAAGTAGAGCAGTAGCAGCACCTCGAGCAATCCGCTGAGCAATCGCTGCGTGGTGCCAAAGACCCGCCCGACTAGACTCGTCGGCTGCACGACCACCTCTGCGGGCTTGGCCGTCGTGGGTCCGCCAAGCGTCGTGGCTTTCTCTACCTGTGCGGCGGTAGCGCTCGCGCGCAGGATCGGCTTGAGCACCGAGCGCAACTTCGTGGTCGCCGTCGCGAGCGTGGCGGGTGCCGATGAGGCCAGCGCCTCCACGGGCCCGGACAAACCATAGCCCGCGGCGCCGATGACGCCGAGGAGCCCGAGGAGAACTATCGCGGCTCCGCCTGGCGACGGAATTCCGATCCGGGCGAGCGCGCGGACCACCGGGCTCAACAAAAAGCTCATCAGCAGCGCGAAGGTGATCGGCATCAAAAAGTCGCGCGCGAAATACAGCGTGTAGAGCATCGCCAGCACGGCGAGAATCGTGATCCCGACCGAGCGGCCGCGCGCCGATTCCAGTCCCTCGGCGCTCTTTTCCAGATCGGGCACGGCA
>JALZAE010000565.1 GCA_030948535.1 Gemmatimonadota bacterium
CCTCTGACCATCCCGGCATACATAGATTCCGTCCTTCTTCAGAGCTTCCCTAGCTGACTGATAAGCGTGAGGTCGGAGGTTCAACTTTCCCTCTAGGCCCATAACTGCTATTCGCGGGCGAGGGAAACACCCAAGCGTCTCCGACGGCGCGCTGATCGAGCCGCGCGGGCGACTGCTGTTGCCATACTGGTGCGCATCGCGAGCTTCCCTGGCGCCGAGATCGGTTCGCGGCTGCAGGACTCGTGGGGTTCGAGCAGCACGATCGCGGTTGGGCTTGGTTCTCAATGTCGTGCTTTGGACCGGAGCCGGATTTGCAGTGCTGCGCCGGTTCATCCCTCACCCGGTGAGGGAGGACGATGATTCGCCGTTTCCCTGACCACCCATTGCCGTGACAAGGGAACTATTGCTGCTTGCCCCCCGCTCGCTACCATCGTATCCGCACACAACTGCAAGCCGGGTTAGGGGTACCGCGGACCCGTCATCCGCGGACCGACGTTCATCACGCTCCAAGTCATCAACCCATAGAGTCGGAGACATGCCTTCCCCCTCTCGTATCGCGATCGTCACGGGTGCCAATCGCGGTATCGGACGCAGCGCCGCGCTGCACCTCGCTCGTGACGGCGTCGACGTGATCCTCACGTAGCGATCCCACGCCGAGGAGGCGGACACGGCCGTCGCTGCGATCAGGGAGCTTGGGCGCACCGCGGTCGCACTCCAGCTCGACGTTGCCGACATCGCCTCGCTGGGCGCGTTTGTCGGTAACGTTCGCGAGGCGCTGCAGCAGACGTGGAGCCGCGACCGTTTCGATTTCTTGATCAACAACGGCGGCATGCAGATCACCGGGGCGTTTGCCGACGTCTCCGAGCGCGACCTCGACGAACTCATCGGCGTGCATTTCAAGGGCGTTTTCTTTCTAACCCAGAAGTTGCTACCGCTGCTCGCCGACGGCGGAGCTATCGGCAACATTTCCACCGGCCTGACTCGCTTCACGAGCCCCCACCGCGTCGCGTACGGCTCCGTCAAGGGCGCCGTCGAAGTGCTCACGCGCTACCTCGCCGAGGAACCTGATAGGCTGTCGTGATAGTAGACCGTCTACTCCCAATGTGCAGGATGGTGCGGAGCGCGTCGCAGGTCGAGGGTCGATCGGCAAAGCGGCGGTAGACGTTCTACCCTGCAGGTCATCGTGGCCGTCGAAGCTGCTCCGCATGCGGTCGTTCTTTCCAGCCGCTGCAATATCACTGTCGCCTCCGCTGCGCGGTTCGTCATGGACACCGTGCACTTGCCGGTCTACGCGTCACGGCAGTGACGATTCCCAAAGTGGAGCTACTCGGAAGAGCTCGTGGCGCGATTCGGATCGGTCGTCGCGGCAGTGGCGCTGATACCCATCGGGGTGACAAGTCCTCGCCGCATTCCGCAATGGGCAGGAGCCAGTGGCTCTGGATGTGCGAATGATTCCTGTCGGAAGTGAGACAAGGAGACTTTCATGTCGGACGAGACACTCCGAGCAAGACTCGAGCGACTCCAAGAGAAAAACGCCGCGCTGAAACAAGGCGCGGCGAAAGGCATTTCAATGAGGGTGAGCGAGAAAGGAGGACTGTCCGTCTATCGATTGGGCCGATTTCCCTTCACACTCTTGGGTGCTTCTGCGGTTTCTCGACCCCGGACGAGGGGGCGCCAGGTTGGTACGACACCGAATCGTCATCACGGCCGCCTCATTCTCATCGGGGCTGCTGCCTCGCTCGCCGCATGCGGCGCATCTGCCCGGTATCCGGTCAGCGCCGGTGAAGGCCCGGCACCGGTAATTGCCTCGCCGACCCCGTCGCTCTTTCCGTTAGTGAACTACGTGAAGGGGAAAGGCTGGCCCACCGGCGCGCATCCGGTGGCGGCCGAGGGACTGACCGTGACCGCATTCGCCCGCGGTCTCGATCACCCCCGCTGGCTGTACGTGCTCCCGAACGGTGACGTTCTGGTGGCCGAGACGAATGCCCCGAAGCGTCCCGAGAACAATCCGGGCATCAAGGGCTGGTTTACGGACTACTACACCAAACGCGCCGGCGGCGCGGTGCCCAGCGCGAATCGCATTACACTCCTCCGCGACACCGATGGCGACGGCGTCACCGATGTGCAAACTATTTTTTTATCCGGCCTGACCTCGCCGTTTGGAATGGCGCTCGTCGGCAACACGCTTTACGTCGCCAACACGGACGGCGTGGTGCGCTTCCAGTACACAGAGGGTCAGACGCAGATCACCGCTCCAGGTGTCAAGGTGGTCGATCTTCCGGCCGGTCCGCTCAATCATCATTGGACGAAGAATGTCATCGCCAACCCCGACGGCTCGAAGCTGTACGTCTCGGTGGGATCCAACAGCAACGCCGCCGAGTTCGGGTTAGACAAGGAAGAAGGCCGCGCGTCGATCTGGGAAGTCGATCCGGCTTCCGGCAGACATCGCATCTTCGCCACTGGGCTTCGCAATCCGGTGGGGATGGCATGGGTGCCGAGCACCGGCGCGCTCTGGGTCGCGGTGAACGAGCGCGACGAGCTCGGTAGCGATCTCGTTCCCGACTACATGACGGCGGTGCGAGACGGCGGGTTCTATGGATTTCCGTTCAGCTACTTCGGTGGACACGTGGACACACGCGTCAAGCCGTCCAATCCGGACCTCGTCGCCAAGGCGATCGTCCCCGACTACGCACTCGGCCCGCACACCGCGTCGCTGGGGCTGGCGTATACGAACGACAATTCTCTTTCCGCCCGCTTCAGCAATGGGATGTTCGTCGGTCAACATGGGTCGTGGAACCGAAAGCCGCGCAGCGGCTACAAAGTGATCTTCGTGCCCTTCAACGGTGGCGTTCCATCGGGTGCGCCACTCGACGTGCTTTCCGGGTTCGTGCAGGACAACGGAGACGCATGGGGCAGACCCGTCGGTGTGGCGCTCGACAAGCGCGGCGCGCTACTCGTCGTGGACGACGTCGGCAATACCGTGTGGCGCGTGACTGCACGCCGGTAATTTTGCGAATTGACACTAGTCCTGATCGGCACAGATGCCTCCGCCGTCGCCTCCGGGCTCAACGACCAGCTCGTGACGAGCGCGGCCGGCGGGCGATGGAGCGCGCGCACCGTGCGCAAGGATGCGACAGGCGCCGGCGCGCTTCATCCGCGAAGCTGCCCTAGGTGTAGTCTCCTGCGTGCGGCGTGGCAGCACTCAGCTTGGACGAGCACGATCTCCGCCCGGCGCGCAAAGGGCAAGGCCTCGTCATTACTGACGGCGAGCAAGGCGTGAAAGCCTCACGGGTGGCGCGTGATCTTTCACTCAAGAGTCTGGAGTTGCGTCGACGCGCGTCTCCAGGCAAGGATCATCAGGTGATCGCCTTCGAGCGCAGTCGACTCTCACGCGCGGTCGTCGAGGTCGTTGACGCCATGGCCACACAGGAGCGCGTCGATTGGCTGCGCGCACAACACGCCCGCCTCACGACCGAGTTGGGGTTTCAGCGTCAGTCGCGATGTCTGTCTTTCATAGGCAGGCCGCGCGCTCTGCAATGACTCCACCTAACACTAAAGAGCGACTTATCGGGACGAACCGACGGCAGGACCGACAGCAAGAACGGGCTTTCCTAAGCGGAGCTCGCGTTGTCTGCCGCGACGCTAGTGGCTCACTCCTTCGACGACGCAGCGCGCGGCGGACCGAACTAGCACGGGCGCACCGACGGTGTTCTGCAGACTTTGCGCGAGCGCTAAGGCGCGACCCTTTGCGTCCGCAGGCAGAGCCACAGGTCCAGCAATCTTCGGCACGTCGCTGATGATGGTTCTCGGACAGGACTCGGTCGCCGACGTCGCGAGAAGTTTCCCGAATGAAACGTCCGCATCAGGCTGCAGCTGAGTCAGAAGGAGCAAGAGACTAACGGCACGCGCAGTCACCGAGGCCGAACCATCGCCCGAAACGGTCAGCGCCGCGGAAAACACGCTACCGTCGACGAGTCCAAATGTTGCGCGCGCGAGCGGCAATAGCTGGGCCGTGTCGTTCGAGGTACGGAGTCGGGTGAGCGCTGCAGCAACAGTGCTACCAACGGCGCCCTGATCGCCGCAGCTTGCGATGAGTTGCAACGCCCACTGCATCTTTGGCGCAGGATTTCCCGTTGAAATTGTTTGCGCCGCGAGGCGGCAGTCGTTCCGGTGATGTACCAGATCGGGATGGCCCTGCGCACTGAGGGCACGCGTACTGACGGTCAGCACGAGAAGCGCCAGGAGAGCACGAGCAGTCGAGTTTCGGATCATTTGCGAATCGCTCCTGGGTTGATCAAGGTTGGAGAACGAGCTGACAGCCACCCGACCATACCGGGATGAGTGGGTACTCAGCTGCGTCGAACGCAGCCTGCTGTGGTTTGACGGTCGCGACCCACGCATTGAATACCCCGAACGCCGCAGTTACGACCGCAGTGCCAGTCGGAAAGACCAGCTTTTCGATGTCCGCGCTCATTGTCGCCGACTTCATGTTGGCGGCCCAGATTCCGTAGTGCGAGTTGGCGGCGCCGGTTAGCCCCTCGTGGCGTTCGGTCTGCGCGCGCAACAGAGGGAGCGCTGCCGTAGTGCAATATGGCAACTTTGTCGCCGGGTCCACCGTGTTCCCATTAAACGAACCGGTTTGGTTGCTGGCGAATGCGCTGCCCGCGCTAAGGGCGCTGTTGATGTAGACGACGGGCTGCGGGATCTGAAAGTTCTGCAGGACGAAAACATATCCGTCATTGGGGCCGCCGTTGATCGTTCCTCCGCTAATCGATTTCGGCACCACGAATTCAAACAGCCCATAGGTCATAACCCAATCGGTTCCATTCCAGAGGGCCATAGGACTCAGCTTGCCCTGGCCTCCGTTGCTGGGCAGCGACGGGAATTGCAGCGGCTGGCTTGCCCACGCGCGCGCAGTCACCGCGATTGTCGCTGTCGCCGTCTCGCGCGGCTTGAGTCCCACATCGCCCACCTGTGACCAGCCGGCAACGGTGATCGTGCCGGATGCGGCCATGGGACCGGTCCAGGTCTTGTCCGGCGTATCGGGGCGCGTCACCGCGGGCACTGTACCGACGGAAGGCGAGAAAGACCACTGGAACGGGCCAAAGGATGGATCCGCGACGACGCACGAGAGGACGCCTCCTCGCTCCACCGTATTCTCGCCGCCGGGAGAACCGGAGCACTTCACGGAAAACGTCGCACCGGCCCGGATCTGCATCGAGTAGGACACGTAGTCGCCAAGCGCCGCGACGAGCACAATCCGCGAGATTGCGCCCGAAGCCGTCACCGTCTCGGTCGTGAGACGGCCGGGCGTCAAGTCGTATCCAAAGCCTTGAGACGAGATGACCGCGCCTGATGCGTCGTATGCGGTCATCGAATTGCCAGGAAAATCGGGATCCCAGATGGTGATTGCGACGGTGGAGACGGGCGCGGAGAAGTTGATGACGATGGTGTGAGATTGTCCGTGACCAGGATCGCTTTGAAAGTCGGCGGCCCATGGCCCATCGTTCGGCGCATACGGCGACATGCTTACGCTCACTCCCCCGTATGTACCTGGTCCAGGCGCCTCGACCAACGCGCCACCGTCACCGCCCCCTCCACCTCCGATCGACGCCGCGACGAGGGTCCGCGCCGTTCGAGCGGCAACTGCCCGCACCCACGGCGTGCGCGCATCGATCGTTGCCGTCGTACCGCCGACGACCTGGTAGAGGGAGAGCGTTCCGGCTGGCTTCCACGTTGACGGCACTCGCATGCTTCGCGAGAGCGCGTACCGCAATTTGACCGTGCCCGCGGCGAGGAAGCGGTAGACGGAGTGTGACTGGCGAAACGCAAGCAAAGGCTCCGCAATCTCGCGATCGTCGACAGAGACGAAGACCATCTCGTCCGCATCAATGGCTCGCAACAGGGCCTCGTCGCCGAACAACGCGAGCGCGACAGTGTCACCCGCCTCGCCGTGCACGTTGGCGTCGCCCAATGAAACGCGTGCATTGGTAGAGTCAGTCGTCGCCACCGCGGCGGTCAGCGTACGCGGATCGTCGAGCAGCACGCACATCCGGCCACAGGGTGTACGAAGCTCCGCCGTCGCATGCGGAGTAGCGGGACCCGAGCCTTCACGGCATTCGGTTACGACCATCGTCGCGACGACGAGCGCCCCAAGGCGAAGCGCGCGCGCACTCCACCCCAAGTTAGGGATAGATCGGGAGACCACGGTGACTATCTCCTGCGGATGGGAGCTTGGTGAGCTGTCGCGCTGACAACGCGCGAAGACCTGCAGGTTTTTCGATCGCTCTGGGAGGGAAACGCGAAGTGCGCGGACGATACGCGTCGACCAGCACTGACGCAAGGAAGGCCGGAGGGCGACCCGGCTCTCTCCTTGCTACTTGATCAAGATCGGATCAAGTCGTGCGCCGGAGTCAACCTCTAACGGCCGGTTGCGCAGCAACAGCCGATCGACAAGGGAAAATGTCGCGGCGTTAGGGGCGACGCCCAACGCGAGCGTCATCGCGATCGTTAGACTGAGGAGGGGAGCGCGGCGAACGGCACGCATCGCGAAGATCAAGTCGTCTCCGAGTCCATGCGTCATGTGGTAGCCTCCTCTTTCTCATCGAGAGAGCCGCTCAGAACGATCGCTAGGCCTGCTCGTGACGCACGTGATGCCGGTACCGACGGGATTCTGGGGGGAAGATCAATGGATGAAATCGCTATCCTCTAGATGTACGCGCACGGGGACAATCGGGCGAATCGAAGGGCGTCGGCGCATCGCACGACCACGGAACGACACGGAGGATGATCTCGGGTCGCACCGTTCCGCGTGCCGCCTCCGCCGAGAGTTGAGTGCGCACGGTCTCGTCGCGCTGCGCGGTCTGATTGGACTGGTGCGCATAGTACACGGCTGCGCGTTCGTTTGGGTCATGAGTGCCTAGCGCAGAAGCACGAGCTCCTCAGCCCGACGGCGTTATCCTGCCTGCCCGCCAGCACCAACACGGCGTTGTGAGCTTTTCGGCGCCTGACTGCGGGCCCGTCGTGACGGGCCGGTATGGACGCGCCGGTGAGCACGCGCCCGGGCGGCTTCGACACGGCGGACATTGATCGCTGTCGGGGAGAGTTCGACAGACGGCGCTCTAAAGATTGGTAGAAACGGTCAGGCCGCATGGCCTCAACGGCTCACGCGCGAACGGTGGCCCGCTGACTTTTCCGACTGCTCGCTAGGTCGTCACGCCTGTCTTACGCCCAGCTCAAGTCGTGCTTGGATAGAGGCAGCGACCGGACGCGCTTGCCGGTCGCGGCGAAGATCGCATTGCACAGCGCGGGCACCACGGGCGGGAGCGCCGGCTCGCCCATCCCCGTGGGATCGAATTCCGTCCGCCGGAAGTGCACCTCCACCGGCGGAGCCTGCACCAGACGCAGTAGCGGATAGTTGTGAAAGTTGCTCTGCGTGGTGCGCCCGCGCTCGATCGTGATCTCCTGCCCGAGCGCCTCGGCGATGCCGTCGAGCACGGCGCCCTGCACCTGGTTTTCCGCGCTGCTCGGGTTGATCACTTGGCTGCCGACGTCGCCGGCCACCCACACCTTGTCCACCTTTGCCACCCCCTGCCGGCTCACCGTAGCCTGAACGACCTCGGCGAAGTGACCGCGGTGGCTATAGTGGAAGGCCACGCCCATCCCGGTGCCACGCGGGAGTCGCTTTCCCCAGCCCGACTTTTCGGCCACGAGCTGTAGCACTCCGCGCATGCGGTCGGCGCTGAACGCCTGCCCCGGCGGCTGAGGACCAAGCGGCGCGCGCGCTCCCTGCGGCGGCGTGGCGGGCGGCGGACCCGGCGGATCGACGTGCGGCTGATACGTGGTGAGTAGCTCGAGCCGGAACGCGAGCGGATCCTTGCCTGCCGCGTGCGCGAGCTCGTCGAGGAATGACTGGCTCGCGAACGCGATCCCGTTGCTTCCGGGTGCGCGCAGTGCGCCGGTTGGTACTCCGGAGGGCATCACCGACGTATCGAGCGCGTAGTTACGAATGAAGTGCGCCGGAAACTCGCTGTCGTTGATCCCGGCGCTTGGCGCGAATCGCTCGCCTTGCCCGAAGGAAACGAAGTGGTTCTTCCAGGCGACAAGGTCACCCTTCGCGTCGATGCCGCCCTCGAAAAAGTGCCAGCCCGCGGGACGGTAGAAGTCGTGGCGCATGTCATCTTCGCGCGTCCAGAGTAGCTTCACGGGAACACCGGCCTCCTTCGCGATGTACGCGGCCTCGACCATGTAGTCGTTGTTCAGCCGCCGGCCGAATCCGCCCCCGATGCGCGTGATGTGGATCGTGATGTCCTGCTCCTCCATACCCAACGCGCGTGCGACCATCGCGCGGCCGGACTGCGGCGTTTGCGACGGCGCCCAGATCTCCAGCTTGCCGTCCTGGTAGTGGGCGGTGCAATTCTGCGGCTCGAGCGGTGCGTGGGCGAGGAACGGGTAGGCGTATTCCGCCCGCACGACCTTGGCGGCACTCTTGAGCGCAGCGTCGACATCTCCATCACGGTGCAGCGACCGCTGCGGGGCGCCCGCCGCGAGCGCTCTCGCCGTCGCGTCGAATCGGGCGCTCGACTGCTCGGCCGTCGGCCCCTCGGTCCAGGTGAGGTTGAGCTGCTCGCGCGCCTTGTGCGCGTGCCACCACGTGTCGGCGACGATGGCAACGCCACCGAGCAAGCCCTGGAGGTCGGCGCCCCCGTCGACGACGAAGGTGCGATGCACGCCCGGCAGCGCGCGCACGGCGTCCAAGTTGGCGTTCGCGACTTTCCCGCCGAACACGGGACACTTCTCGAACACCGCGTAGCGCATCCCCGGGACCGATACGTCGATGCCGTAAATCGGTTTTCCGGTGACGATCGCGTGATTGTCCACGCCCGGCACTCGCGTGCCGATGATGTGGAAGTCCTTCGGGTCCTTGAGGTGGACCGTCTCGAGCTTCGGCACGGGAACCCCGGCGACGCGTTCGAGGAGATCCGCGTAGCGCACGGTGCGCCCGCTGGCCCCGTGCGTCACGACGCCTGACCGGGTGGTGCACTCCGACTCGGGGACACCCCACACTCCCGCCGCTGCGGAGACGAACATCGCGCGCGTGGCGGCGCCCACGCGACGCATCGGCATCCAGTTGAGCGGCGTCGCGGTGCTTCCGCCGCTCCATTGGTTCTCGTACTTCGTGGTGTCGAGCGGCGCCTGTTCGACGCGCACGTCTTTCCAGTCGACATCGAGCTCGTCAGCAATGAGCATCGGGAGCATCGTCTTCGATCCCTGGCCCATCTCTGGATTCTTCGCGACGATGGTAACGATGCCGTCCGGCGCGATGCGAACATACGCGTTGGGGACGAACTCCGGTGGCGGCGCAGCGGATGGCTCCGCGCCGAGCGCGTTGCGCGCCGAGCCGAATGCGCCGAAGTAACTCGTGAGCAGCACGCCGCCACCGGCGAGGGCGGTGACGCGGAGAAATTCGCGGCGATCGATGCGCGCGGGCGCGCGGTTACTCTCCGTGTCCACGGAACCTCCGGCCGGCCGGCGTCGTGACGGGCGTGGCGTGCGACGCCGAGAGCTCGGCGGCGCGGTGAATCGCTTCACGGATGCGGAGGTACGTCGCGCACCGGCAGAGGTTGCCGTTCATCGCGGCATCGATCTGCGCGTCGGTCGGCTTCGGCGTCTTGGCGAGGAGTGCCGCCGCGGCCATTAGCTGCCCGGCTTGGCAGTAACCGCACTGTGGAACGTCGATCTCCTCCCACGCGCGCTGCAGCGGATGCGAGCCGTCAGCTGACAGTCCCTCGACTGTCGTGACCTCGGCGCCCTTTACCGCCGACACCGGCAGGACGCACGATCGAGTCGCGGCGCCATGGACATGGACGGTGCACGCGCCGCACTGCGCCATGCCACAACCGAACTTCGTGCCCTTGAGATCGAGGATGTCTCGCAGCACCCAGAGGAGGGGCATGTCTGCGGGGACGTCGACCGTCCTCAACTTTCCGTTGACCCGGAACGTGATGGCCATCTTTTGTATCTCCTCCGTCTGCCGCAGCCCACTGCAGCGTCCGCGCTCGGCATCGTCGAGCTGCACATCGCACACATGAGCGGCCAGCGCGCGATCCGGTCTCAGCGTCGCCCTTGGCTTGTGCCTCAATGATCGTCCGGGGCGTGAACAATGCACGGGACGCGTCGTCACCCGACCCAGATAAGGTAGTGAGAGACCAGTACGCCTGTGAAGCGCAGTCACGATCCTTTCCGGGCCGGAGCAGACTCCTCTTTGCGGGGAGTTGTCTCAAGGAGCCGGCATCAGTAACTCCGCTCACGACGATCAGGCTTCGGCAGGCGACACGCTACCCTCGCTCACATCGCACCTTCGCGATACAAGAGTGCTTTCTTGAGCTCGGTCGCGAAGATGATGGCGCTCGGGTAGCGCTCCGCCGGCACGCGCGAGAGACCGCGCATGGTGACCTGCTCGACGACCGGTCCGAACGTGAGCCCCTTGCGGGCAGCGTTCAATGCCACGGGCGGCTGCGATAGCAGCTGGATATAGAGCTCCGCCTGTGATTTCCCGAGGTAGGGTCGGCAGCCGGTGAGGAGATAGTACGCCATCGTCGCGAGTGAGTACTGGTCCGCCGCGGCCGTCACGGACTGTCCCGAGAGCGCCTCAGGGGCGACGTACATCAAGCTGCCGACGAAGAATCCAGCGCGGGTGAGCCGCTCTTCGGGAGAAAGATCCGCCTCAGCCCCGATTCCGAAGTCGAGCAGCGTGATGGTCTTCGTCTCCAAAGCGTACATGACGTTCTGGGGCATCAGGTCGCGGTGCACACTGCCGACGCGATGTGCCGCGTCCACCGCATTCGCGATCTGCTCGATGATCGAGGCTACTTCTTCTCGCGGAAGCGGGGTGTTCCGCTTCGCATACTTCTCGAGAGGCTCAACACGCTCGCTCATTTGACGGACCTCCAGAACGACGGATGCGCCTGTCCTCCCGGCGCAGTTCGCCGTCCCTGACGTTGCGATCGGTGGACGGTGCATCATACCCTACAATGTTCGCGTGACCGATGGCAGAGTCGGGCACGGAGACTGGTTCCTGCGCAGTGTATCTCGTCCAGCGCTTGCAGGGGATTCGATGAATGTGGATCGCCTTGTCCTCATCACAGTGGCGTCCAGCCTCGCAAGTGCATGTCGATTCTCAAATCCGTCTGCGCGGCTGTTTCCCGTCACGACGACTCCGACGATCTTCACCGACAGTGTCCTACATGCTCACTCCTGCATGTCGCTTATGTCAGGCGAGGATCGGCATCGCGTGTGCACGCTTCGCTTCCAGGGCGTGCGTGTGTTCTGACGCTCGATGTTACTCAGTGGGCTGGCAACACGCCGCGTCCCTTCCCGGTCGAACAGACTCAACCGCGACCCAGAGGCGAGGTGGCCGACGGGCCCGCACCCTAACGGACTATTCGAGCGACTCATGACGAATCCGACAACACCGCTCTCAGATGATGCGCTTCGACGCTTCCTCGACGCCTTCGCGGAGATCCACCCTGCCAACTACGAGGCGATTGTGCGGGCAGCGTCCATGGACCCGGAGTACGAACACGCGAGCACGTTGGTGAGAAGTCTCGCAGCAGACGGAGCGGAGGGGATCCGCGCAAGCGAATCCTTTCCCTTCGAGATCGCGCGAGTGACGAGAGCCGCGCGTGAGCGGACGAACACCACGGAGTTGGGGGAGGGTGCCCGCGTTGAATCGATCGCAATCAGCGCCATGCTGGCGCTCTTGCTTCGTCGCGCCATGCATGAGGGTACACTGGCTCGCGCGTTTGACGTCACGTATCGCCCGTTCGCTGGCGTCATTCCCCTTGGCACGATCGTCCTCTCGGGTGATGCGTCGCCGGCGCCCGCAGAATTCGAATAAGCGGACGGCATCCCGTCTCAACAGGCGTCTGAGGAGACGTGTGCGCAGTGGGCTTTTTCGAGGCTTAGTGGGCATTTTCGAGGCTTCGGGTGCAGTCGTTCTGTGTGGGAACCAACCCGACCTCGGGTGCGCCGAACCTACTGCGCCGTGCATTTCGCCGAGCCGCACAATCTCCCGTAAGAGGCGTGGCTGGCGAGGTCCCCGTCAGCCCCCGACCCTGCCCCTTCGCTTTGCTTACGAGAGAGCTGGGACTTGAACGGCACACGTCATGGCCGCCGACGGGCTGCCGTTCCCGAGCATTTGCTCCGTCCGAGCGGCGCGCACAAGCAGAGTGCCATCCAGCATATGACAACTCCGTCATTCGGGGCGCGATTCACTGTGGCTGAAGACTGGCCGACCGGTCGGACCTATGACGTGCGGCGAAACGGCGATCCCAACCAAGAATCGTGGCCGTAGATTTGTTCTGATCTGCGAACGACGGCTCTCGGATGCATGGTTTGACCGTGATCACTGCCCCAAGCTGATGCCGTAGTAGGTTCGCGACCAAATCACGCGCGCGCTGACTTTGTCACGGATGGGTGTTATGCCGGGCCCGACGGAACGGAACGAGGACAGCGATGCCCATCGTCAACGTGGCGCGGGTGACGGCGGCTTCCAAGGCGGTTTGGAGAACGCGTTGCTGCGGCTGACATTGACCGATCCTGCCACTGGCCTTCCCAACACGCTCTATCTAGACCTGATACGGAATTGGGAGACGGCGGTGGCGGCGCGGCAAGGCGCGGCGGTGCACGTTGTCGCGTTGACGCTCGACGGCGGCACCGCCCTCACCCGGCGCCAGCTGGCCTGGGATCTTGCGGAGGCCGTTCGCAAATCAGACTTCCTCGCGTCCGCCGGTCCTGAGCGCTTTTACCTCCTTCTCGCCGTTCGCGATGCCGGTGACCTGGCAACGGTCCGCCGACGCATCGAGGATGTCGTAACAGCGGTCAATGCAAAGGGCCCGTCCGAATTTCATATCTCGGTCGATTTTCCGTCGCGTGATGACTAGTGGGCTCTGTCGTGATGGACGCGCACGCAATAACGCTCCGCGCGTTCCGTGGCTGGCGTCGAAAGCTGAACCGCGTGGCTACGGATCTGCCTTAATTTGCGAACTCCCCTGCCCCCATCCGTCCCATTTTCAATCGCCACAAACGTCCCATTTTCAGTCGCCATTGACAGCCGCCGCGGGCGACAAGGATCACGACGGCGATAAGAAGTAACGCTGGCTCCACAGCGCCACGGAGCGCCCGCGACGCAAGAAACCACTTCGAACAGGTCGAGCGCCCAGTGCGCTCGGCTTTTTCTTGGCGACTGCGTGTGGGGCACTGCGAAGCTCGGCACCGGCGTCACGCGATGACGCAATCCCTCGGACGTGACCAGGTGCAGACACCTGCGCGCAGGAGACGACCGCGCGCGGCCTCGAGCGCGACGGGCTCATCAATGGGCGCGTCGTACCCGGCGGGCGGCGCCACGTCGAGTACTCCTCCACCGCGCTCGCGGACGCGTTTGCGTCAGTTCTCGAGGGAATGAACGCCTCGGGCACGCGCTATCGCGCGGCACGTAACGCCGCTGGTCACTTTGGCGTGTTCATGCAGTCCGACGTGTTTCTCACTCAGCTCGTTTTGGCTCGTGTATCCGCTAGTCGAGCAATCGCGACTGGCGATCACGGCTCCGGCGCCTCGCATCATCGCTTCCGTGCTCGCTGCGTCCGCGACGCGCTTTCCATCCACGGAGCAATCGCAGAGCTCGCTCAGATCACCGTATCGTTTCCTGCTAATCCGGGAAACAGCATCGCAAGCGCGTGCGGTGGAAAGGCGAGCCGGATCGGCGCGCGATGGTTTGCCGACGCGAGTACGCGGTCCCGGAGCAGAGCGGAGAGCGCCGCCCGCTTGGTGCGTTCTTTTCCAGGCAGGAATCGCAGCGCCGCTCCGCGCGGCATCTCCCCCCGCGTGACGAGCGCAGCGAGGAGATCACCGGCCTCCTCGCGCCATACGACGTTGTCCGCATTGCCGCTCGCGACCGGATTCATCGTCGCACGATAGACGGCGTATCCTCGCAGACGCTCGGCCAGTGTCGCCGGCGCGAGCAGTGACCGCATGTATACGATCTGATCGAGCGAAACACGCACCACGAACTCGCACCACGCTTCGAGGGCGGCCAGCGAAAGCGCTCCACGTCCATCGAGATCAGAGTGCCGAGGCGCGTCGGCATCGGCGAGGCGCGCGTAGTACTCGTCGCGATAGCGAGCGAAGCCGCGAGCGATACTCCACAGTCCGCCCGCATTCAGACCGATCTTTCGCGCATACGCGACGGATGCCAGCCGCGCCACGCGCCCGTTGCCGTCCAGAAAGGGATGGATCCACGCGAGTCTGTGGTGACTCGCGGCAAATGCCATCACCCGTGCGACTTCTGGGAGATGCTCGGGCCGGTACGCTTCATCGAAGCGAGCCAGCAGTGGCAACAGCGCATCGGACGACGGCGCGATATGACGACCGACGTCGACACGTTCAGTTCTCAGTTCGCCCGGGATGAGCATCGATGTCCGGCCCCGTCGCGATCGCACGATGCGCTCGTCTGCGGGAGCGTCCTCATACATCCCGCGGTGCAGACCTCGCAGAAACTTCGATGACGTGACGGAAATTGATGGATCGGATTTGAGCGCATCATTGATGCCTTCTTCCACGCGCACGTGCGCGGCCGCGAGTCGTTGCGAGGTGATACGGCCCGGATCGTGGGACCAATCCCCACGCATGGCCGCGTCGATTTCGGCGGGCGAGGTGCGAACGCCCTCGATCAGATTCGAGTAGTAGGAGTTGATCACCCGAACCAGGTTCGCGAGGGCGGCGAGCGTGAGGGGATGCACGGTCGACGTCAATGCCGCGGCCTCCCACCGAAGCGAGAGCACTGCAGTTTCGACCTTCCCACCAATAGGGGGAAGCATGGGCTCCATCAGTGAAGCGTGCATAAGCTGCGTTCGCAAAAAATTGCCGGTTATATGCTTATTATTCTTCGAGGCTAACAGCCTGTTGCAATGGTAGTTACATCAATCAATCTGCACAAGTATGATGCCAAAATTGCCGGTTTGTTTGCCGGTATGCACGGCCTAAGGAGATAGTTCGCCCCGTGTTTGCTGCGCGGCTCTGTGCCGCAGGCCGCCTTTTTCCGTCGCGGATGCTTCCACGACTGGCGTTGTGGTCGCTCAGCCTCTGGCCGGTCCGTCGTCGTGCGGGTGGTGCAGCTCGCCATCTTCGTGCACCTCTCGCCCATCTCGCGGAGCACGTTCGGCGCCTCGGTTCTCCACAACCTTGATATCGGCGCGTACTACGTCGCAATCGCGATGGTCACTTGACATCGCCGCTCACGAAACCTCGCGGCCGTACTCGCATCAGCGATGCTGACGCGTATTCAGATGCCCGCGTCGCGAGCCGAGCGCACGGGGAACCGGGCGTGACGCCTGTTTGAAAACTGTCAAGACGCGCACGGTGACCGTGCTCGCCTTCGATCGCAACAACTCCCGAATGGCCTTGTCGCGCGCTGAGCCGCGCATTTTGAGCACGGTGAGTCCTCGCTTCATCTCGCCGAACATCTTGACGTCGCGAATCAGGATGATTGAATCGGTGAGCGTCGAGATCTGTGTCTCCGTGATGGAGTCCCCGCCCCTCAGACTTTCCGTCGTGAACAGCGCAGTGATCTCCTCGTGCTTGACAAAAGAAGTGAGGCCGATGGCGAACTCCGGAACGGCCTTCGCCAAGCCCACGTGTTCCAGCGCCGACAAACTGTCGAGCGCGACGCGCTGCGGCTTGAAATCCCGGATCGCCGCCTGAATGCTGACCAGCCAATCTTCGAGCCCGACACATCGGGGTAGTCAGAGACGACACGGAGCAGGCCGTTTCGCTCCATTTGGTCGAAATCAAAGCCCCAGCCGGTAGCGTTTCGCGCCAGGTGATCGCGGCTCTCCTCGAAGGCGAGGAGCAGACAGCGCTCGTCGTTGCTCGCACCACCCTGGAGAAACTCAAGCTCCGATCGGAGAGTGCAGCGAGTGCTGATTGAGGGGACGCAGTGTTGTGGTACGTTTGCAGAGTTATGCGTCGATCGCCACGCGGCGAGGGTACCGCGTTGCGGTGCCGCTCTTAGTAAACGGTGGACCGGCAATCGCCCATGGGGGTATCTCCGTTCGAATCCTACGCGGAAAGCGATGCGACAACTAACTAATCACGCTGTGTTCATTGGTGGCCCTCGGACTGATTGGTGGGTTTGTGAGACATCTATCCGCGGCGGCCCGACCCTCTCAGGATTACCCGGGCGCGAGCACCAGCGATGGCACGCTGCAGGTGTGGGTCGATTCCGCGAACGCGCATTTACGGAACCTGACGGGCGATCGGATCGCGTTCACTGTGTATGACCGGCAAACGCTGCTCGAAATCAGCGCCGATCGCGATTCGTGCATGCTGAATTCGGTCGCGCAATGTCCAGCGATCCCGGCGCATGCGACGATTCTCTTCTCGCGCCGCACAGTCGTGAGCAAGCACGGCTATTCCGGGGCTATCGCCGTTCGCTATTGGAGAGCTCAGGACAGTTCGTCGTATCCGCGAAGTACGCGCATTTTGATTTCGCCCTCGCCATGACCGTATCGCTCGCTCTGTTCCGGATGACCTGTCAAGACGGCTAGCGAGTCGCGTGTGCGGTCATCGATGGTCCTGAGCACGGCACTTCGGCCGATCTCGAGTGGCGTCGGAGATACGTCGATGCGCGGGGCCGAGCTCGACAGTCCTCCATCAGTGGCACGAGGGACGAGGTTCGCTGCGAGCGGTGCCGCCTGACGCTCGGATTGCTTGCGCGCACCTCGTCGGGAGCCAGCCAACGCCGACGCAACGCCGAGACGAGGGGCGATCACTTACGGCGACGTTGCCGTCAGCGACGTAACGGGGTGAAATTCCCACGTGGTCGCGCGCTAGTTGCCGGCGTCACCCGACGCAGTGTGTTCCGAGCCGCTGCGGTGCTCGATGTCGAACAGGAGCCACGCGCAGAACCGCAGGCGCTCTCCGATAAAGGATTGCAGACCAGCAGTCGTCCAACGCCAGGTGGGAGTGGACTACGTGCTGCTTCTAACACCGCCATGAGGTGCTCGCTCAAGAGGCGATTGCGACGCAGTTGAGCTCCGACTTGGCGTGAGCCACCGCAACGCGCAAGCGTACTGCCAGGCTTGCGGTTGGCGGTGAGCGAGAATGCGTCCTGCCTGGTGGGGGTTCGGTGAGGCCCGGGCCAGTCGACGCGACAGAACTACCGCTCGCGCCGAGAACGATGCGGAGCTTAACAGTAGCTCGGAGGGCAACGCAGCCTCAAAGCAGCAAGAGGGTCGTTTCATTGCGCATGTCGTGCGTCAAGAATTGCGAGTCCGCCTCGTCCCTCATTATTTCCGAATACGGGTGAGCGCAATGCAATAGAACAAGTCAATGGCGGCGCGTGCCGAGGGAGGATCGCATGACCACGGAAATTGTCCCCAGTTGTGCTAAGTGCGGCCAGGCTATGCAGTGCGGTTTCATCCTTGATAGCGGATACGGCAGAATCACCCAGAGCGCATGGGTGCAAGGCGTGCCGGTGCGAAGCCGGTGGGCCGGCGTCAAGCTCGAGGAGCGGGAACAGCTCGCCATCACGACATTTCGGTGCCCAGCGTGCGGATATCTCGAGTCGTACTCCCCACCAGCCTGACTCGCGCCGAGGTGACGACGGTGTGGGTCAATCGATCGCATTAGACGGAGAGGGCGGCGCGGCTCGCACTCGATGGACGAAACGGAACTTGCGCTCTTACTGGCTCAAGCGACTGGTCGGCGGCTCGGCTCCATCCGTCAACTTCGCGAAAACGACATCGATTCTTGGCGAACCCGATTCACTGGCGCGCCCGGGCGGACAAGAAGGCGTGGGAGTCCGTGAATCCGATGCCGCTGCCGTTGGCGCTCGCGCTCCGTGACCACGCTGAACACCGAAAGGGGAGCGATGCCTGTCATCGTGACTTCGAAGCAATGACGTGAATGGGCATCACGGTCGGGGAGCCCCCAGGCCTCGAGCCTACGATGCCCGTGAACGCGAGGGTGTAGTCGCCGGGCGTGGGGAGTACGAGCTCGAAATCGTTGGTGATGCCCGCCGCGATGTTGAAGCGCGCGGGCTGCACGAGCTGCCGATCCAGCGGCAGCGCGCGCCCATCGCGCGCGAGAGTGCGCCAGGTGATGACCCCCGCCGGCCCGTTGAGCGCCACGGCGTGGGCCTCGTTCGACGAAATATCGATGAAGCGCACGCGGTACGTCACGTTGGCGACGAGCCGCATCGTGTCGGGCGACGTCATACCGTTGATGGCCGTCTGCGGGCTTACGCCCGGGCCTCCGCTCGCGATGACGATCGTGCGGTCGGTGCTCGGATCATAGCGCGCGCCGGGCTCGAGCACGATGAGCGGCGCGTACAGTCCCGACGCGAGCTCGTCGCCGGGCTCGTTGTGCGCATGATAGATGAAGGTGCCCGCGCGCGCCGGCGTGAAGTGCGCCACGAACGAGTCGCCGGGCGCGATGAGCGGCGCGAGCCGCCTCGCCACGCCGCTCCATCCCGCCACGCCGTCGTTGAAGCTTTCGAGTTCGATGCCGTGCCAGTGCAGGGAAAAGGGCGACGTCGTCCGGTTGTGCACGACGACAGCCACGGGCTCACCCCTGGCCACGATGAGCGGCGTGCCGGGTACGCGGATCGAATCGCGCGCCGGCGCGCGATCGCCCTCCTGCAGCACGAAGCCGTAGCCGGGCCGCGCGCCGTACACCCGCGGCCGCATGCTGGCGAACAGTTGTAGGCGACGCTCGGCGCGCGTCGGCACCGCGCGCGGTGATGCGCCACCGCGTCCCATCACGGTCACGCCCAGCAGGAGACCCGCCATGTCGCGCGCCAGCATGGGCGTCATCGCGTGGTGAGTCGCGCGTCCCGTCGTCGCGTCGAGCCGGTCGAGCCGTTGATCGCCGCTCATGTGCGCGGTGAAGTGGCAGTGGAACATCCAGTTTCCCGCACGCTCCGGCGACCAGCTCATCGACATCCATTCCCCGCGCCGAGTGGCGACGGTGACGACGACGTTCTGCTGCTGTCGAGCCAGCGTGCTGTCGTGCGCCGCGTCGCCGCGCGCGTTCACCGTGTAGTAGAAGCCGTGCAGGTGCATCATGTGCAGCTCGTCGGACGCGTTGATGACGTGCCACCGCACGCTGTCGCCGACGGTGTACGAGAGCCGTTCCGTGTTCGGCCAGGAGCGCCCGTTGATCGCGTTGAGCTGATAGTCAGCGTTGCCCACGACACCGCGCGGCGTCCAGCGCGTCATCACGAACACGCGGTCGCCCGAGGGCCCCGTGTCCGCATCGACGACCAATGCGCCCACGAGCTGACCATCCTCCGTGGACATCGGGAACTGCGCGTTCGTCTTGCCCGCCGCGCCGGCCCAGTAGTACCACGCGCCAGGAGCGGATGCGCGGAAGCGGAACTCATGCGTGCTCGCCGGCGCGATCTCGGTGGAATCGACGCCGAGACTCGTACGGTCCTGCAGCCCGCGCACCCAGATGGGCATGTCGAGCGAGTTGCGGACGCTCACGCTCACCTCAGTGCCCGCTTGCACGCGCACGAGCGGGCCCGGGATCACGGCCGGCCTCCCCTCTTCGGCGAACGCGTGCACGAGCACGGAGCATCCGTGCGCGCCGTCTGGATACCACACTACGGCCTGCGCAACGATGGCCACCCGTAACACGCCATCGTGAACCGTCCCACTCGGCGAGCGATTGTCGTTGGCGGCGGCGCGCGGTGCTCGTGGCGCGGGAGAGCG
>JALZAE010000585.1 GCA_030948535.1 Gemmatimonadota bacterium
AGCTCTACGCCAACACCGCGTTCGACGCCGAGCTCCGCCGCGCATTCCCGTCGACGCGCTCGCAGTGGATCAACTCCGACGACCAGGGAACGAACTATCCGCGCCTTCTCTCGATCGCCGACTCGGCCGAGGTGGTGATCGTTGCCAGCTACCTCGGACATTCCTCGACGATGTCGAGCATCGGGGCGCCCAAAGCGTTCGCCGATTTCGTCCGCGAGCTGGTGCATCGTGGCAAGCGGCCGGTCGTCGTCGCGATGGGCAATCCGTATTTCTTGCAGGACGTGCCCGAGGTGGCGGCGTACGTCGTGGGATGGATGGGCTTTCCCGTGTCGCAGGTCGCCGCGGCGCGCGCGATCACGGGTGCGGCGCCGGTGAGCGGCCGACTGCCGATTCGCATTCCGCCGTATGCGGCGATCGGCGCGGGAGAATCGCGCGCGGCGCTGTCATCCCCTCGCTGACTCGGCGGCGTTGCGGCGCGAGCGCGATGTCAAGGAGCGCGAGCGCGTCGTAACCACCACAGCGGTGACGATCGGCGCAAGTCGATTGACGTGGAGTTCCGGAATCGCTAGAATCGCAAGTCGCCGTGATGCCGCGCGCTTCTTCAGCGCCCAGATCGTAACATTAGTAGCGACTCGTTACTAATTCTCGGCCCGGCCTTGACATTAGTCTCAAATAGTGAATAATTCGCGCTCGATGCGCGAACGCCCCTCCGCCCGCCGCAGCGCTTTGTCCGTGGACGTCATGATGCTGACGCCGCACGGACGGCGACTCGCACTCCTTCTCACACGTACTGCCGACTCCCGCGCGAAAGAGCGCTGGGAGCTGCCGTGGGATTCTCCGCGCGCGGGCGAGATACTCGAGGACACCGCGGCGCGCATCGCGCGCGGGCCGATCGAGCACGCGCCATCGACCATTGACCAAGTCGTCGCGATCGGCGACTCGCGGCGGCATCCGGGCGGCGCCGAGATCTCTGTCGGATTTCTCGCGCTCGTTCCCGCCGGCGCGCCGTCTCCGGTCGGGGGAAATTCGGCCTGGTTTCCCGTCGATGAGCTTCCGCCGATGCCGCCCCGGCATCGCGCGCTCGTCGACGCCGGCATCGCGGCGCTCCGTACGCGCCTCGAGACGGCGCCGATCGCCTTTCGGCTGCTGCCCGCCGCCTTCACCCTCAGCCAGCTCCAGGAGGTCTATGAGCTGCTGCTGGGCCGGCGCTTGCACAAGGCGTCGTTCCGCCGTGCGCTCCAGGCGGCGTTTCTGGTGGAGCCCACCGACGAATGGCGCAGCGAGGGCCGCGGCCGTCCCGCACAACTGTTTCGTTTCGCCCCGAAGAAGCGCCGTGGCGCCCGGCGCGGCGTGCGCTTCGACGCGATCGGCTGACATCTGTCGCCGCTGGTGAACCCATGCTGGCCAGTGGTGTATTAGTTGCAATAAGTGAATAACGACAGATGCGGACTTATGGTCGCTTGGGGGGGTGCGATGGCGATGCGATTCGGTGCTCAGAGACGGGATGCGGCCCGGCGCGCCATTGCGTGTACGGCCGCCGCGATGCACCTGCCGCCGGACGACGAGCGCGGGGAGGATGTTCCGGCGGCCCGAGTGATCTCGACTCGCGGCGGCTCGTCCTGGCTCGTGACGGTCGTGGCTCGCGTCGCGTCGGAGGATGTCGCGACAGGTGCGGTCAGTGGACGGCTCATTGTGCGCTACGAGTGCATGTCGAGTCCGGGCAAGTCGCGCCGCATCGTCACACTTCGCGCGACTTCCCTCGACGATCTCAGCGACGAGGCACTGCGCGGCGCGCTCTCGGCCAGAATTCAGGGGCGCGCGCGCTAAGACAACGGCGGTCAGCGATCGCCGCCGCGGGTCCTATCCGCGGGTCCTATCCGCGGGTCCTATCGCCGTCTAGCCTGCCACTGAATCAGGCCGCGCGCGATCGCGACGTTGTCCGACGCGATCTCGTACAGCTGACGAAACACATCAGCGGCGGTGGCGCCCGTGGCCTCGGCGATCACCGGCGGCTCGTGTCCGTCGCGGCGGATCCGGTCGCCGCGACGCTCCACGGCGATGCGCGCGAACACGGCCGTGCCTTCCGGCGGCGTCCGCTCGATCGTCACGTGGCCGCCACCTGGCAGCTCCCGGCTATACAACAGCTCGCTCTCCTGCATCGATGATCGCGTCCGGGCTCAGGGAGAACGCACGTCGTGAGCGATCTGTGCTCCGCCCAACCCTGTCATCGGCACGGTGAGCACGCCCTCGGCCGGCAGCACGCGGCGCACGGCGATCAGCCGCTCGCCGAACCACGTCGGCTTCATCGCGGAGCCTGAAAAGCGATCGAGGCGCACGCGTTTGCCGCGAATCGACGCATGGATGATGGTATCACCGCCGACGTACATGGCGATGTGCTGCGCGCCGAGTCCGCCCCAAAAAAACAGCAGGTCGCCGGGCTGCAGATCGCCGGGATGCGGCGCGTCGCCAACGGTCGATTGCTCGTGCGCCGTACGCGGCATCTCGATGCCGTGCTGCGCGAACACGTATCGTAGAAACCCCGAGCAATCGAACGCACGGGGCGTATCTCCGCCGAGTTCGTAGGGGACACCAATGTATTTCTTGGCGGTGCGAACGACGTCGCCGCCGTACACTGTGGCATGTACGACGACTGGCGTGGCACCATGACGCGCGCTCGCGCGTGCGCTGCCGCTTTGAGCGAGCGCCGAGTGCGAAGAAGACGCGATCAGGATGAGGCTTATCGCGACGGTGGAGTGGCGAGCGAACGTCATTGTTTTCAGGACGATCGAGCCGGCAACGCGTTAACACTCGCGGCGGTTTACCCGCTCGCGAGGGCCGTAAGGGCTGAAACCGGGTTGCGTTTGGCCATTGCTGGCGCCCAGATGTCGCCCAGCTGCGCCACGCGCGCGGGCAGGGTCTCCATCGTGAATTCTCGCGGATCGAGGCTGGGCTCGACCTCATCCCACTCAAGGGGCGTCGAGACCGTCGCGCCCGGTTTCGCGCGGACCGCGTATGCCGCGGCCACCGTCTTTCCCTTGATATTCTGGAGATAGTCGACGTAAACCGTCGCCGGCGGCCGAGCTTTGACCGACCGCTCGATGGTGGCGAGCTTCGGATTCTCCTCAGCGACGCGCGTGGCGACGAGCTGCGCGACCAACAGAGCCACGTCGTTCGATGCTTTCGGCGGCAGCGGCACGTAGATGTGGATACCGCGAGAGCCCGACGTTTTCGCGGCGCCGCGGAGGCCGAGGTCCTCCAGCACGGCACGCACCAGCTTCGCAACCGTGATCACGCTCTTGAACTGCGCCCGTGGTCCCGGATCGAGGTCGAGGATCGTGTAGTCAGGGTTGTCGCAGCTCTGCAGTCGCGAGTGCCAGGGATCCGTCGAGACGGCGCCGAGCTGTATCGTCCACAGCAGCGTGAGCAGATCGCCGCCGATGATGCGGTCCTGCTCCTCGCCCGCGTCGTTCTTGATGCGTGCGACGCGAACGCCATTCGGGGCGTCGTCCGGCGCCTTCTGCTGGTAGAACGATGGGCCGGTGATGCCGCCCGGGAACCGCTTCAACACCAACGGCCGATCGGCAACCGTTGGCAAGACGTAGCTCGACATGCGCGCGTAGTAGCGCAGCAGATCCCCCTTGGTCTGACCTTCCGGGAAGAATTTCTTGCCGAGGTTGGTCACTGCGAGCTGCGCGCCCTTTCCGAGCACCAGCGTTCCGTTCGCCTTGGCGTCCCCCTCGCGCTCGATCAGGTCGAGCTGCGCGACGACATCGATCGACGCGGACGGCGCGGACGGGGCGCGTGAGCGAGCCGCTTTCTTCGCGACGGTCTTCGCGAGCTGTTCCGGCTTTGCCGGTTTCTTGGTTTCCTTGGCGCTGGCTCGCTCGCGCGGCGCGCGCTTGGTGGTCGAGCGCTTACTCTCGGTCGTCTTTGGCGGCTTCGCACCGGCGCGCCGCTGCACGCTGTCCGCTTCGCGCGTGACTTCACTGGCGTCCTTGTCCTCGCGCACGCCAAGGAAGATCGGTTGACGCAGCCTGCCATCGGCGGTCCATTCGCTGAATTTCACTTCGACGACGACCTCAGGCTTCACCCAATGCGCCTTCTCGTTCGTCTTCGGCGTTTCCTCGAAAGGCGATGTCTTGCGCTCGAGCGGGAGCAAACGCTTCGCCATCGCCTTGAGTCCATCCCGGCTGAAGCCGCCACCGGTATGACCGACATAGATGAAACGGCCGCGGTCGTAGTAGCCCAGCAGGAGCGCGCCGATGTGCTCGCGCGTGTTGCGTGGCTCCGTGAACCCGCCGATCACGAACTCCTGCCGGTGCTCGATCTTGAGCTTGAGCCACGCCTTACTGCGAATGCCGGGGTGGTATGGCGCGTCCATGCGCTTGGCGATGATTCCTTCCCAGCCATCGGCGTACGCCTTGTCGAGCATCTCGCGTCCGTCGTTCGGTACGGACTCCGTGAGATGGAGCTGCGCCGACGTGCGGTTGCGCATCAGCTTCTCGAGGTGAGCGCGGCGCGTCGTCCACGGCTCGGTCGCCAGCACATCCTTGCCGTCGATCAAGAGGTCGAAGGCGAAGAGTGCCGCGGGTGACGCTTCGGTGTGGCCGGCGATCGCGTCGGCCTCTTTCACGTGCATACGACCCTGCAGCTCTTGAAAGCGCAGCGGCGCACCGTCGGCCATGGCGACGATCTCACCATCGACCACGATCTCGCGTTTCGCTTGCTTGGCGAGCTTCTGCAGCGCCGATACGATCTCCGGAAACTGCGCGCTCTTGTCCTTGCCGTTGCGCGTGACGAGGGTCGCCGTCTCGGGTGTGACGAAGGCGAGCACGCGAATGCCGTCGTACTTGGGCTCGTACGTCCAGCCATCGCCCTCGGGGATGTCGGTGCCGACGCTGGCGTACATCGGTTCGAGCGCTTTCCCCAACGCGACGCTCCGCGACGGCGCTTTCGTCGCGACGGGAGAAGCTTTGGCGCTCGATGCGCGGCGCGACGCCGCGGCTTCGCCGCGATTCGAGTTCCACACGCGACTCTTTCCTTCGGCGATCTGCTCCATCGTCCGGCCGCTATCGACGGAGGTCATTACATCGGCGGTGACGTCGGAGCCGGGCGCGGAGAATTCATCCTTGTGTTTGATGAGCAGCCACTGTGGCTTGCCTTCGCCGCGTCTCGTGCGCACGAGCACCCACGAGCCGTGCAGTCGCTCGCCATCGAGGATGATCTTGAGATCGCCCTTTGCGTAGCCTTTGCGCAGCGAGGCGACCGGATCGGACGACGTTGGATCGTCCGCGGTGTAGGTGCCACGGTCCCAGAGCATGACCGTTCCACCGCCGTACTGCCCCTTGGGGATCGTCCCTTCGAACTTGTTGTACTCGATGGGATGATCTTCGACCTCCATCGCCAATCGCTTCACGCTTGGATCGAGGCTGGGGCCCTTGGGCACCGCCCAGCTTTTCATCACCCCATCGAGTTCGAGCCGAAAATCGAAATGCAAATGACTCGCCGCGTGCTTCTGGATGACGAAGCGCAGCTGCTTCGCCGGCGCGGCGGAACCGCCGGCCGGCTCGCCGGTTTTGTCGAAGTCGCGCTTGCGACGGTATTCGGCCAGCTGCTTCGGCGTTCGAGTGCGCCTCGCCATCCGATGCCTCGTTACTCGTCAGGCAGTCGTTAGGCGGAGCGCTTGCTGCTCTTCTTGCGCGCCGATTTCTGGCTGGACCCAGCGGACTTCCGCTCGGCGCGCACGCTGCCGGCCTTCTTCCCTTGATCCAGGCTCTGGCGCAGGCGCTCCATGAGATCGAGGACCTTTCCTTCCGCGGGAATTTTCTCCGGCTCCTCGAGCTTGATTTTCTTCCCCTTCATCTTCGCGCGGATGACCTTCATCAGGTTTTCGCGGTATTCGTCAGTGTATTTCTCCGGATGGAACGTCTCGGCCAGGTTGCCGATGAGCTGCTCAGCCATCTGCAGCTCCTGCGGCCGCACATTCTCGGCGGAAGGGAACTTGTATTCGTCGAGATCGACGAGCTCGTTCTGAAATCGCATCAGCTCGAGCACCATCGCGTCGCCGACGACGCGTACCCCGGCGATGTGCTGCTTCTGCCGCATGATGATCTTGCCGATGCCGACCGAGCCGGTCTTGCGGATCGCTTCGCGCAGGAGTGCATACGCTTTGTCGCCGCCCTTGCCCGGGACCAGATAGTACGGCGTATCGAAGTAGCGGGGATCGATCTCCGCTTCCTTCACGAAATCCATCACGTCGATCGTGTTCGATGACTCGATTGCGGCGGACTTGAAGTCTTCGTCGGTAACTACGATGAACTTTCCCTTTTCGTACTCGTACCCCTTTACTATCTCGTTCCACGGAATCGCTTCGCCTTCCGCGGCGCAGACGCGCTCGTACTTGATCGGTGAAAGATCCTTCTCGTGCAGCATGCGAAAGCTGATATGATCTTCGCGCACGGCGGTTTTCAGCTCCACTGGAACCGAAACCAGGCCGAACGTCAGTGATCCCTTCCAGATCGACGCCATCTCGCGAACTCCATCAGTGGGGGAGCCAAGGTGCCGCGCGGAGGGCCAGAAGGCAAGTTCGGTGCTCGTTGCGGCGAATCGAGCGCGCGAAAAAACATTCAAGAACGAGAGCAGCCGCGGATTTACGCAGATTGACGCGGATACCTCTCAGGGGAAATCGCTAAGGAGCAAGATTCCACTCACGTTCTTTTGATTGAGGAACAACATCCTCCGCCAGTGCATTTCTGTGGTTAGTTGCAAGCGATGAGGATCCGCGTCGATCTGCATAAATCCGCGGCCGCTTTGTCGTTTGATCTTGACGAGCCGATCCGCGGTTGCACCGATGAAA
>JALZAE010000602.1 GCA_030948535.1 Gemmatimonadota bacterium
TGCCGGAAGCGTTGAAGTCGGGGCTACGTTGGCAAGCGGTGTTGGAAGAGATCGTTCGGTCAGCCCCCCACGCAGCGGCGGCAACCGCACTGCTTCACTCAGATAGGCGCCAACTCGCAAGCCTCCAGCTACCTCAATACGCGGCGGTGGCCGGGCAGTCTCTGATCACCGATACGGACGGCTTGAACCTCGCGCTCTCCTCCGAGCTCACACCACTCCAGCGGATCTATAGTCGCGTCGAGCGTCTCGGCGGCCGTGATTTGCGCGATCAAATTCTAGATGCGCGCCAGATACGAAAGATTCGTGACGCGTGCCAGAATACCGCGGCGCTAAGGCACACGGCCGTGCCATGCTGTCCCGACGATTTCGACAGCTTGGTGGAATATGAGATCACTTCTATTAGCTCCGCACTGCGTGCCGTAGTTCTAGGCCGCGAAGGAGGCCGACTCACTTGGTTAGCTCCGAGAGGCGAAGCCTCGCCGCGTCCCATGGTGCCCGTGAACATCGACGTCTTTCACGGTTCCGCAGGCATCGCACTCTTTCTTGCTGCGAACGCGGCGGTGCGGGGAGTTGACGCAGATCGCGAGATCGCTCTTGAGTGGGCTCGCCAGGTGACGAGGCGCGGGCAGATTGATCAGATTTGGTCGGGAATCGTTCATGCGGTTGGCGAACGAGGCTGGCGAGGCGCACCGGGCGTGGTGTACGCGCTCTCACGGTGCGGCACGTTCCTCGGCGATGATTCTATTGCGGACATCGCGAATCGGCTCAGCTTGCGACTCGCCTGCAGTGGAATAGACGACGGCTGGCAGGACGTTATCGATGGAGCCGCCGGTAGCATACTCGTCATGATGGCTTTTTATGAGACATTGCGCGCCGAGCATCTTCTGAGACGAGCATATGACGGCGCGTTGGCACTAATATCAAACAGATACTTTGATCGATTCACCCGCGCTCACGTCTGGCGCATACGCTGTAGCGGGAGCGATCAACAATTCGTGGGCAGCGGCTTCGCGCACGGATCGAGCGGCATCGCAGCCGCGCTCAGCGCTGTGTACCGCCACGTTGGCGATCCCCGAGTTCGCGCTGCGATCCTCGAGGCTCGGCAATTTGAGGATACGATGTACTGCGCGGATGAGAATAACTGGTTCGATCAGAGTCCACCTAGCCGGGCAGCCGAGGGCAACCGCGTTCTCATGCGCGCATGGTGTCACGGAGCAGTCGGAATCGAGCTGTCCAGACTTCTGACGGACATCGACCTTGGCCTAACCACGGCGAACGTGGAGGGGCACGTTTCGGTGCCAGGACGAACTCGTGGCGCGAACGAGGACACACTCTGTTGCGGCGCGCTTGGGATGACGGACCTGTTGCTTACGGCCGGTGAGCGGCTTCATCGGCCTGAATTGGTGGCGCGTGCAAAGGCGATCTGCTTCAGCGTGATGAATGAGCGGCGAGCCCGCGGGCGCACCGGCGTCACTCCTGTTGCTCTCGCATCGCCTCCGGGCCTGTTTAACGGTAGCGCGGGCGTCGGATACCAACTTCTCCGACTGGCTGCGCCCAAAGCGGTACCGTCGGTCCTCCTTATCGTATGACCATGGCCGCGTAACAGATTGCCCGTACAAAAGGTTACGACTTCCGGTCCCAACCCCACTACACCTGCGCAGGTACATGCATTGGTTGCGATGCAAGTAGAAGGCAACTGGCGATCTTGTTCAGCATCCAAGGGGTCGCCGGAATGCGCGTTCCGGCCATTGCTATCCTACTCGTCCCGCAAGACGTTCGCCGGATCCGTGCGGAGCGCCCGACGTGCAGGCAACAGACATGCGAGCGCACTTGCCGCTACGAGCACGAGCGGCGCCCCGATGAACGTAAGTGGATCGTGATACCCAACACCGAAGAGTAGCCGCTCGAGAAAGCGTGCCACGGCGAGCGCCGCTATGATTCCAACGACGGTACCGCCAAACGCCATAAGTACTCCTTGACGCAGCACGAGCCAGACGATCGAGGCCCCCGAGCTGCCGAGAACAGTGCGTATTCCAAATTCACGGGTGCGCGTAGACACGGTGTAACTGACCACCCCGTACACGCCCACCATGGCGAGCGCTAGCGCGAGAGCGGCGAATGCCGACGTGAGTAGACTCGGCACGCGCCTGCCAGCTATCGACGCTTGGAATACCGCGCGCATCGTCCGCGGAGCCACGACGGGAAGATCCGGATCGAGCTCGCGAAGTAGTTCCTTGGCTGTCGCGGCGACGCTAGTCGCGTCGCCATCGGTCGCCAGCACAAACTCGTATCCGTTCGCGGGGGCTTGATGACTCGAGACATAGATAACCGCTTGTGGGTCGGACGAAGCGGTTTCCCTGACGTCCCCAACGACCCCGACGACCTCGCGCCAAGTCGTGTCTACGGAACCACGGAACCGCACCCTCGCGCCGAGCGGATTGGCCGCCGCCCAATAGTGACGCGCGAACGTCTCGCTTACAACCGCAACAGGTGCGGAGCCATATCGATCGGTCGCCTGTATAGGCCTGCCGACGCGAAGTGGAATGGCCAGCGTCGAGAAGAAGTCCTCGGAGACCGCAGCACGGATTACGGTCGCTGTTGAGTCAAGCTCGGTCCTCCCATCGATCGCAAAAGTCCACATGCCCGCCCAGCCAGCCCACGGCGATGTCTCGATCAGCCCGACTGAACGCACACCCCCAATGCTACGAAGGCGCTCCGCAAAGGTGCTGAACAAGCGCTCCTGGGCCGTAGCGCTGCCGTATTTTGCTAGTGTGGCCGTCACGCGAAATGTTAGTACGGACTCTTCGGTCCGATAGCCAACGCCGGTACGATTCAGCGCGGCAAGCGTGCGGCCTAATAGTCCCGCGCACACGAGCAGCATGGCGGCGAACGCCGTTTGGCCAGCAACGAGCAACCGACTGGTTCGCACTCTAGTGGTTCCGCTCGTCGCGCCACGGCCGAATGCAGCGAGGGCGAGACTGAGTCTCGTCTCTGTATGTAACGCTGCAGGTACAATAGCGAAGGCGAGGCCGCAGAGGATAGAGACTCCAGCGCAGGAAGCGAGCACACCGAAGTCAATCGTCGGTGACCGTCCGGTGTCCGGTAGCGTAGAACCGGCGATTTGCAGTAGTGCTGTCTTGCCCCAAAATGCAAGCGTGATTCCAATGGCAGCACCCGCGAGGCTAACAAGCAGACTCTCGATCAACAGCTGCCGGATGAGTCGCCACCGATCCGCACCGAGGGCGGCACGGACCGCAAACTCGCGTCGGCGCATTATCGCACGAGTAACGAAAAGCCCCGCGACGTTGATGCACGCCACTATGAGCACGAGAAGGGCCGCACTCC
This sequence comes from Gemmatimonadota bacterium, assembly GCA_030948535.1. Lineage (GTDB taxonomy): Bacteria > Gemmatimonadota > Gemmatimonadetes > Gemmatimonadales > Gemmatimonadaceae > JALZAE01. The sequence continues at coordinate 3,346 of JALZAE010000602.1, forward strand.
ACACTACCAACAGTGTGGGCCGGGCCTCGCTCAGCATAGATTCACGGAGAGGAACTGGATTGATGAGCTTACGTGTCGCTACGCCAAAGAGGTCCTGCTGGTAGCGAAGCTCGATGAGGTTCAGCTCATTGCGAAGGGCGAGAAAATTGGTGCTGTCCCGCAGCCGAGCAACGGCGGCGAAGACCCGACTTTTCGCCATTGGACCTCGCAAATATCTTTTCAAATCGAGCGGAAGCCACACCTCAGGTCCCTGTCGAGGAGAGACAAATGTGGACCCCATCACACCAACGACAGTGTACAGCGAGTCGTTCAGGCGGATGCGTCGCCCGACCACGCCAGGATCACCGCCGAATGTTCGCTTCCACAATGAGTTACCGAGCACAACGGCGGGCCCCGCTTCGCCTGCGGTGTCCCGCTCGTCCAGTGGCCGACCTATCGCGGGCTTCGCACCGAGTACGCGGAAGAAGCTGGGTCCGACGCGGGTTCCCGCCCACATTTCCGTTTCTTGAGATCCGGTGTAGGCGTATCCACCTTGCATGCCGAAGGCCGCGACGTCGCGTACAAGCGTCGCTTGACGCTCGATCGCCGCAATCTCTTCTGCAGACAGCATTCCTCGCCCCGCCGGGTTCTTCGCGGTCGCGCCATATAAGCGTGTGAGTTGATCTGGTGCGCGGTAAGGCAGCTGATTCAGCAATACATTGCGGATGATCGAGAATACAGCCGCGTTGGCGCCGATGCCGATCGCGAGCGTGAAAAGTACGACGGCTGTGAACCCTGGAGTCTTGATTAGGCCTCGAACGGCGATACGTATGTCGTAAGAAAGTGTGCTTATGCGCGCGGCCCCGTCGGGTTGCCTACGCGGCGGAGTCGGCAGCGTGGAATCTGCGAGGTTGGCTCCGGTACTGTCGACAGAGTCGACGTTTGCTTGTGAAGCCCCGGCCGCCGACCTTCTCGTCTTATCGGAGTATTTCATCAGAGTTCTCCATCCAAGGATCGTGCGGCAGTGCAGGCAGACACCCTTTCGGGTGGTTAGCACGTGCCGCTGTGGCCTTCCAAAGCCGTCGGCTTGAGCCGGGTCGGGTCGAACCTCACGAGACGCGGAAGACTGGGATGGGCGAAACAGACCCGCACAAAACGCTCATTTGGAGTTGCGGTCACCGACGGCACCTGCACGGTCCGCCCGTCGGGCACGGTCTGCTCCGCACGTCTGCGATCGTTTGCGCCTGATGAAGCGGGTGCTCTAGCTGCAGCGCGTCGTTACTATGACAGCGAGTATCTCGCTTTGGTTTCTCCGGTGAGACATACGCCAAAGTGATGCACACTTAAAGGGGATGTTCGGTTTTCTTCGGTAAAACTCGGCGATTGAATGTCCCGTGGCTCTCGCGTCCATCTTGGCGCCGCTCAGCGCGCGTACAAAGGCTGAAGAGCTTCACGGATTTTGCCTGACAGTTCTATAGCGATGCAGGCTCAGGTGTCAGTTGCAGACATGGAGACCAACCGCGCTGACGCCAACCCACCAGTTGAAGGAGCGACGATTCGAAGCCGCGCGATTGGTGCGAGCGGATCGCTTGTGGCCGGCCGAGATCGCCCGCTCGCTAAAGTCGTCGACCGCTGAGTGGTACATCTTGACGAGATCGACGCGGGAGCTACGCTCTCTGCCATCCGGTTCGATGCGCCTGACGATGACGTGGCGATGCACTGAGCCAATTCTCCGAGTGAAGGCCGTGGTCAAGTATCCGCCTCCGTTTGGCTAGCAGGGGAGCCGAGCAATCGTTCGCGGCTCGAGCGGTAGACGCGCCTCCGACTGTGACGCAGTAGTTGGTGGCAGGCCGTTATTTCGCCGCCTATCGCTAACCCGCACGTGACGCCGCTCGCGATTGTCCTGCCTTGCTTCGACCTCCCGATGTATGGAGACGCGAGTGACCGAGCCGGGCGACCAGGGTCCGTCCACCGAACCACCTCCGGGTTCGTCCGCCGATCATGATCGCAATGCGGACCACGTAGCGCGGGCTCGCGCCACTACCTGGTGGAAGTGTTCGATCGTCACCGGTCGCGGTGAGGCACCCCGAATTGTCCACTCGTGCGAACGAAAGGCGGGGCCAACGAGCCTCGCCTCCCATGATTCTCTGAGATCTAGTTGCGCGATCACCCCAGTCTCTGTTGCGTTTGACCAAGAAATAGCTCGCGCGTCAGCTCTCATTCCGAGAAGACTTGAAACTGGTCAAACCGGACTTCACGTCGCACCTGACGTAGTGCTAAGTGAAGGAAAACACGAACGTTGCACCGGCAACGAATTGAAGAGCCAAACTGAGGAACAGCCAACGCTTGAGTCTTTGCCCGAATTGATCATACTGGGCATGGACAAACACATTGTACTGCCAACCCGGGCCCGGTCCCGCGCCGCGGCCCTCGCCTCGCTTAAGATCCGTACGATGTAGCATTAGAATGTTCCCGAGAACCAAGTTCAGCAAGGCGAGCGTACCGAAAGCGCCGCCAGCAATTAATGTGAGGTGAGCCATGGGGTTCTCCTAAGGTAGGAGCTCATCTGTGACAAGTGTTCCCCGTACACAACGCTGCACCGTAGCATCCGGAGTACATTGGCTGTCGAAGCAGTGTGAAAGTGTAACTTCCAATAGCATGTATGCAGGCATGCCGGCCCATTCCTGCGGGGGTATCATGGCAAGCGAGTACTGCCGGGGCAATCATGAAGGAAAGGCACCGTGGCATCTCGGACGATTTGCTAGCGAGTTCGCGCCACCTGTCGGCCCGGTTCGAGTTGAAGGCAACCTCGAACACCACGGTCATCCCTCGGAAACAAAAACAGAACGCTGCCATGCGGACAGCTGGCTCCACTTCGGATTGATCCGGTAGTCGAGACAGATCGCTTCGGCTCGCACTATACGTGACGTAACCTCGCGGCGTGAATCATCACAATCGCGCTTGCGCGATCTTGCCTTTCACCTGTTTGGCAAAGAGCGGAGACACTACCTTCTCTCGGAATCGCGCACGCGCGACTATTTGCGAGTCGAACGTCGCGTCCACGAGCGACAGTCCCACCAGGCGGCGGTGCGCGCCGGCAAGTGTGTGGCGGTCGACGCCGAGTGCCGACGCCACATCGGACCACGTCGACCCGCGCGCGTGCGCCACGCCTGCCCGCAGCACGAGGATCCAATCGATGACGTCTTCCAAACGCACCACGGACGCGACCGACATGGTGCGCCATCGCCGCCAGAGCGTGCGGCGATGCGTGTGCACCGACTCCGCGAGCTCGCCGAGCGATGCGATGGGGCGCGTGCTCTCGATCGCAATGAGCAGCGAGTCGCGAAGCGGTGGCGCGAGATGCTTGGCCTCGCGGACATCGCGCGCGAACCGGCGCAATAGCGCGAGCGTGGTCGCGCCCTGGATCGCCGCCAACATCAACGCGTCGTCACGGCATCGCCACGCGAGCGGCAGCGCGCGGGCCCATCCCTCCGCCGCGGCGTCGCGCGACGTGTGGAGCGCTTTGCGCGATGTCTTTCCCGGAGAGAGCGACCGCACGATGACGATCGGCGCGCCGAACGATGGCGCTCGCATCCGCGCCACCGCCTCGGCGAAACCGCGCGCCGAGGGTGATGCACCGCAAACGATGGCGCATTCCGCCGTCGGTGCAGAGATCGCGAACAGCTCCAGACTCGTCGTCGGCATGACGCTGGCGCCGAGCGGCAGCTGGCGCCGCAGCGCCTGCAGGCGCTGTGACG